>JAJFTT010000071.1 GCA_021372785.1 Negativicutes bacterium
CATCTCCTCTTCGGTCACTCGTTTTTTGAATTGACCGGTTCTTCTTTTCTTCGTCTTTTTTCTTTCGCTGTTTAGTTCTCAAGGATCTGTGTCCTCACGTTCCGGTTTGCTCTTGTTCCGTGAGTGCTTTGTTATAATAGCATAGCGAAATTCCTTTGTCAACTCAAAAACCCTTGAGAATTTGATGTTTCACAAAGAATTTAATTCTACTCCCGAAAAATAAAACAGGCCTCCGCCAAGAGGTCTGTCTTTTGAAGTAAAAGCCCGATTAGCGGCTGATATTCAGAATTTTATACTTTGAACTGCCAACCGGCAGGGGAACTTCCACAATTTCGCTGACTTTTCTGTTCAGCAAGGCTTTGCCCAAAGGAGATTCGTTGGAGATTTTATTCACAAAGGGATCGGCCTCGGCTGTGCCCACAATGGTATAGGTAAATTCGTCGCCGTACTCTTCATCGTGCACGGTCACGGTGGCGCCGACGTTAATAATGTCCTGGCCAATGCCGTCATCTTTGATTACGACAGCATTGCGCAGCATTCTCTCCAGATTCTGAATTTCCCCTTCCACGAAAGCCTGTTCGTTTTTGGCGTCATCATATTCCGAGTTTTCACTCAAGTCACCATATTCTTTCGCTTGCTTAATCCGCTCAGCGATTTCACTGCGTTTTACCGCCTTTAAATACTCTAAACGTTCTTCATTCTTCTTTAAGCCGTCCGCTGTCAAATATACCGGTTGATCGATCATTCCTGTCACCTCATAAATTATGTCGTCTGTTCAGCCTAGAATGCACCTAGTATATGCTATTTTGCGAAAACTGTCAACAGGATTCCAGGATCTGATCCTCCGGCAGGCCTGCCAGCTCTCTCTGATAGGTCAGCAAAATCCGTTCCATTTCCCCGACTGATTTGGCGCTGTTCAGCAAAATCCGGATACCGGAAGCACCGCGCAGGCTTTTTAAATACCATGCCCCGTGTTTACGCATTTCACGCACGCCAATATGTTCCCCCTTATAGGCAACCAATTCATGCAGATGCCGAATCGCCATTTGAATTCGCTCGCGGTAATTGGGTAAACTTAAGGTCTGACCGTTTGTCAGCAAGGCTACCGTATTGCGTATCAACCAGGGATTGCCTAAAACAGCGCGCCCAATCATCACGCCGTCGGCACCGGTTTCTTTCTGCATCCGCGCCGCATCTTCCGGCTGCCAGATATCCCCGTTGCCGATGACAGGAATCGATACCGTCTCCTTCATCTGCTTGATGTAATCCCAGTCTGCTTTACCGCCATAAAATTGATCCCTGGTTCTGGCATGCAGTGTGATGGCTGCGATGCCGGCGGCTTCGGCTCGTTTGGCCATCTCCAGGCAGTTGATGTTCTGCGCATCCCAGCCCAGCCGCATTTTCACCGTAACGGGTACCGCGGCGTGCAAAACGACTGCGGTCATAATCCGAGACGCCAGTTCCGGTTTCAGCATCAAGGCGGAGCCTTCTCCATTTCTGACGATTTTTGGCGCCGGACAGCCCATATTCAGATCGATGAGATGCGGCTGCATCCGGTTGATGATTTCCACAGCCTGAAGCATCGGCTCCACTTCGGAGCCGAATAATTGCACCGCAACAAAGCCCGGCTCGCTGATTTCAGCGATCTTCAGGGTGGCTCTTTGCGAATAGATCAGACCTTTATCGCTGATCATTTCAGTTACACTCAAAGCGCAGCCCATTTCTTTGCAGATGCGCCGAAAGACAAGATCGGTCACACCGGCCATGGGAGCAAGGACCACAGGATTGGGAAAATGATAATCTGCTATCTGCATTGTTTCACCCGCTTAGAAAAGCTGCCTCAACGGATGAGACAGCCTGTATATTTTTATCTGCCGACTTTTTGTTTATCATATCATATCTGTGTGAAAAAAGAAAGGCAGGTTGATTTTTTCCGTTGAAATGGTTATACTGAAGAGAGTCAAGAAGAGAGTTTTTTATGGAGGAGGAATCGTATGAGTTACCGTGAAGATCTGGCGCAGTTAATCGACGCCAAAAAGGACGCATTCTGCCATATCAGTGATGAAATTTGGGGGTTTGCCGAATCCAGATTCCAGGAAGTAAAGTCATCGCAGCTGCAAGCGCAGTATCTGACGGAGCAGGGATTTCGCGTTACGCAGGGTTTAGCCGGTGAGGCTACGGCAATTTTAGCTGAATTCGGCAGCGGCATACCGGTCATTGCCTTGCTTGGAGAATTTGATGCTCTTTCCGGTCTTTCTCAGGAAGCGGACAATACGGTGCACACACCAATTGTGCCGGGTAAGGATGGTCATGGCTGCGGGCATAATCTCTTGGGTACTGCTTCTTTGGCTGCTGCGGTTGCCTTAAAGGAATATATGGAGCAGCAGAAATTAGCCGGTACCATTCGTTATTATGGCTGCCCTGCCGAAGAAAATGCCGGAGGCAAGGCCTTTTTGGTCCGTGACGGCTACTTCAAAGACTGCGATATTGCAATCACCTGGCATCCTGGCAGCATCAATGGCGTGACACCCACCGGTTCTCTGGCCAATTTCCGCGCCTTTTTTACCTTCCATGGCAAATCCGCTCATGCCGCCGGAGCGCCTCATCTCGGCCGCAGCGCTTTGGACGCCGTGGAAATTATGGACGTCGGCGTCAATTATATGCGTGAACATATGATCGATGAAGCGCGCATCCATTATGCCATCATCAATACCGGCGGCACAGCGCCCAATGTTGTGCAGTCGGAAGCCCAGGTGCTGTATGCCATCCGCGCTCCCAAAGTCACCCAGGTGATGGAGCTGTATGAACGCGTCTGCAATGTGGCACGCGGGGCCGCTTTGATTACGGAAACAACGGTCGACATCCGGCAGGTAGCCGCTTACTCCGATTACATTGCCAACGACGTGATCAACAGCCGTCTCTCAGAGCATATGGACGCTTTCTTGCCGGTTGGCTATACAGAAGAAGAATTGGCTTATGCCAAAGCCTTCCAGGCGGTGATTACCGACCTCGACCGCAACAATTTGAAAGTGGAAGCAAAGCGGATCGCCGGTCACGATGCCGGCAAATTGCTGGAAAAACCGCTTTTTGATTTCAAAATAGAACAGAAAGGCGCCAGCAAAGGTTCGACCGACGTTGGTGATGTCTCCTGGGTTGTACCAACCGGTCAATTCAGCGTTGTCACCTTAGCTGCCGGAACGCCGGGCCATGCCTGGCAAACCGTTGCGCAGGGTAAGAGTTCCATCGCGCATAAGGGAATGCTGCTGGCAGCTAAAATCATGGCGGCCGCCGCCTATGATTTCCTGACCAATCCAAAGCTGATCCAAGAGGCGAAAGCCGCCTGGCTCGCCGATCTCGACGGGGAAACCTATCCCAATGCTTTGCCGCGTGATGCCAAACCGGAAATTTGGTAAATTGGTTTGATTGCAATCTCAAATACTGGCTTGGTGTATTAACAGGCAATCCTTGAGCAACCGCGCGGACCAGCTGCCTGCCAGTTAAAAAACTGCTTTTCTTGATGGTTCGCCTGTATCAAGAAAAGCAGTTTTTTTATCGCATTTCTCCCATTATTTAGGTCGATTTGGTAAGCAGTCATTTCTCAAGATAGAAATATCACTGTTTCTCTTGCGGCTTTGAGGAGTTTATTTTCTGTAACATTCATGCTTTTATAAATTCCGATCTGAATCCTCTAAGCAATCGCAGTTGCGCAGAAAATAGGAGAAAAAACAAAATGAGCTTAATCGTCTCGAATTTAACCAAGAAATATGAAGACAAGACCGTGCTGGATCACTTAAGTTTTCAAATGATAAAACCGGGTGTCTATGCGCTGCTCGGTACAAACGGCGCCGGTAAAACAACCGCGATCCGGATGATGCTGGGTATGCTTTCCCGTGACAACGGCGAGGTGCTTTGGAACAATCGGCCCCTGGATACCGCTACCTGCAATGTCGGTTATCTGGCGGAAGAACGTGGCCTTTATCCCAAATATGCTTTGATGGACCAACTCATCTACTTTGCCAGGCTGCGCAATGTGCCGACAGCGGAAGCGAAAAAGCGCATCAGCGATTGGGCGGAACGGTTGGAAGTGACGGAGTACTTATACCCAGGCTATGCCAATGGCAGCCTGGCCGACACCACCGGCAAGAGAGCCGGCTTTGGTTTTGGCAGCAAACGCAGAAAAGCAGCTCCGCCAAAATTGGCAGATCAGCTTTCCAAAGGCAATCAGCAGAAAATTCAATTTATGACAGCCTTGATTTCCGATCCGGAGCTGATCATCCTGGACGAACCTTTATCCGGCCTCGATCCGATCAATACCGATTTGTTCCGCAATATCATCCGCGATGAAATAGACAAGGGCAAATACCTGATCATGTCCAGCCATCAGATGGCTACGGTGGAGGAATTCTGCAGCGACCTGACCATCCTTGACCGCGGCAAAGTCATCTTACAGGGACATCTGAATGAAATTAAAAAAAGTTACGGCAGAGTCAATCTCAAGCTGAAAGTGGAGCAGGATATTTCGCAGCTGCTTGACGCGGCGGCAGTGCAGCTGATTGCAGAAAAGGAATATGAATATCAATTGAAGGTGAGCGGGCAGGAACAGGCCAATCTGTTGCTTTCAATGCTGATCGCCCGGCAGATCAGCATTATCACCTTTGATCTGCGTGAACCTTCGCTGCATGAGATTTTCGTGAAAGTAGTAGGTGAATCCAATGAAACTGAATAAGAATGACTTTACCGGTATCGGCAAAGTTTATTCTTTCACCTTAACGCAATATGCCAAAAGCAAAGCCAATCTCATTGCGTTGGCGATCATGCTGCTGCTGGTTCTGGTCAGTGTCCCGCTGGTAGTATTATTCAAAGGCAATCCAACGGAAGGGATACCAACGACAAATCTGAGCAAAGTTTATCTTCTCAATGAAACCGGTTTTGCCTTGCAATTGGAAAAGGCGGCCCAGCATAATCCACAGCTTGCTGATGTTACCTTTCTTGAAGTTGAATCTGTTCCTGAGAACGCTGCGGGTCAGCTCACAGCAGAAGAACTATTCCTCCATCTCTATCCTGCCAACCATACCTACGCCATTGATGTTTTTTCGTCGAGCGCGAGTGCGCTGAGTAATGCTGAGATTTCGCAGCTGACATCCCTGATTTCCTATTTGTTTAGCCAAGCGCGCTTGTCAGGTCTGGGTGTCACGGCAGAGCAGTTTGGCGTGGTGATGTCGGGTTACAGCAGCAGTATCAGCAGTATTGAGGAGTATCTTCATCCACGCCAATCGCTTGGTATGGATGCGAAATTCCTGATTCAATATATTTATGCAATTCTTGTGATGATTCTCTGCCTCACCTCTTCAATTTATATTATCCGCACCATCATCGAAGAAAAATCCTCCAAACTGGTTGAGCTGCTGATGATCAGCATCAAACCGCTGGCTATGATCGCGGGTAAAATTCTGGCAGTCATGACCTATGTTTTCGGCATGATTCTTGGGCTTGGTGCCGCTTTTCTGCTTTCTTATTGGCTAACCGGTTATTTTGCCGATGTTTCCATCATCACGACGATGTTAACCGGTCTTGGCTTTTCCTCCGCTTTGCTCAACATCGGCTGGTTTACGATCGTCATCGTTTTGGTCTCTTTGCTGCTTGGTTACTTAACCTTCTCGTTGATCGCCGGCATCGCCGGTACCAGCTGTTCTTCCATGGAAGATGTGAATTCCGCCAGTCAGCTAACGACGATGATTGTCATGGCAGGTTATCTGATATCGCTTTTTGCTGTGAATTTTGAAAACAGCGCGGTCAGTATCATCACCTCCCTCTCTCCCATCGTCGCTGTTTTCTGCGCTCCGGTTGCTTTTGTCAGCGGCAATATTTCTTTCACCATTCTGCTGCTCTCCTGGTTTTTACAAGCCTTGACCGTGGCGTTTCTGGCTTGGTTCTGCGCAAGGATTTACCAGGATTTGCTGCTGCACAAAGGCAGCCGGGTAGAATTCAAGGAAATGCTGGTCATGGCCAAAAACAATAAAGTATCTGTAAAGGTAGGTAAATGAAATGAAAAATATCTTGAAAGGTTTACCTGCCATTTTCTCCTTTACTTTCAACCAACAGATCAGAAGCAAAACCTACAAACTCCTGACCATTGGGCTGGCAGTTCTTTGCTTTCTGATTCCCGCCGTCAGCATGACCCTCGTCGCTTATTTGAATGGCAGCGAATCCGACCAACTGACTGTTTCTTTCGTCAGGCAGGTTTATGTGGTCGATACCAGCAATACCACTAAACTGGATTATACTTTCCTGAACAGCTTGGGCAATGCTGAATTTGCCAATCTTCTCTACGTCAATTACGACGATCTGAACACCGCCAATCAGGCCGCGCAGCGCTCTGATGGAAGTGTTTTAATTCTGCTGATGGAAAAGAGTGCGGCGGGATTCGCTCTGCATCTGCTTTTACCGGATCAAACCAAGCTGACAGAACAAGACGCCCGCGGTTTTGAACGGTTTTTCAGCGCCAACTTTCAATCTGTCTTGATTCAAAAATCCAGTCTCAATCTGCCGCAGATTCTTGAATTAACCACACCCATTGCGGTTCAAATCAAAACCGAAAGCCAAACGCCCGCGATTGAACCTGTTGCCACTGCCAAAACAGTCCTATCTTACGTTCTACCTTATCTCAATATGATGCTGCTCTATTTTCTGATTCTGGCGTACGGGCAGGGGGTTGCCAACAGCGTGATTATGGAAAAAACTTCAAGGTTGATGGATACTTTTTTGGTCGCTGTGCAGCCGTCGGCTATGGTTTTCGGTAAGGTTTTTGCCATCGCGCTCTCCGGTTTGCTGCAGCTAGGCATCTGGCTGCTCTCCGTGATTGGTGGCTTTGCCTGCGGGACCTTCTTCGTTCAGGCAATGCATCCAAAAGCCAGCCTGGGAATCATGCAATTGTTCGATTCTTTCGGCGCTTTCTCCGGTATGTTTACAGTCTCCGGTCTTGTGGTTGCTCTGCTTGTTCTGATCAGCGGTTTCCTGCTTTACTGCGCTTTGGCTGCAATCGGCGGCGCCGTCGCCAGCAAACCGGAGGATTTGTCCTCAACCAATCAACTATTTATCTTGACGTTGGTCATCAGTTTTTTTAGTGTTTTTGCTTTCAGCGGAGGTTTCTCTTCCGGAGGTTTCACGAATACCGCCTGGCTGAACTGGATTCCTTTCACTGCTATCATGATTGTACCCAGCCGCGTTCTGCTGGGGCAAATGAGCCTGTTGGCCGCCATGGGGTCCCTTGCGGTGATCCTGCTGACGACTGGCTTGGTGATGCTGCTGGCCGGCAAACTCTACACGATGATGTCGCTCTATAAAGGCAACCCGCCAAGTATTAAGAAGATTTTGCTCATTTTATACCGATAAGGCAGAATGTAAAAGATGTTTCTTGCTGCTCAGAAATCATCAGAAAAACTGCTCAGACACACATAAAAAGAGGCTGCAGCAAAACAGCCAAAAAAACAGAGCCAAGTGGCTGCGAAATGATATGCTCCCCATAGAGTAGACACTCGAAATAACAAAAGTTCGAGACTACACAATGGGGAGCAGATGATTTTTCCGTTTTGCTACAGCTCCTCGTATTAGGTTGATAACCGAAAGAGATGCGGCAGATAAGACAACACCCCCGTCGCACCGGAACACTCACTTAAAACTGCCGGCGAACTGATCCAGATTTGTCCAACCGTGGACTCTAACCCTGGGGATCAAGAATTGGTTGTCTTCGGGGGTGGCTAAGCCATAGGTAACGATAACCGCCGAAGTATAGCCGGCCTCTTTCACCAACTGCGGTGTAATTTCACTGTAAGAACCGCTGGGATAACAGAAGGATTTTACCGATATATTCAATTTCTCTTCCAGCATTTTTTTGGAATTACTGATTTCCAGTTTCTGATCATCGTTACTGATCGCCTTTAAATCCAGGTGATGTTGTGTATGGCTGCCGATCTCAATGCCTGCGTTTGTCAGCGTTTTCGTTTCCTCCCAAGTGAGGTAATTGGCTCGGTCCAGTAATTCGGTCACCAGATAAACGGTACCTGTAAAGTCAAACTCCTTCATAATGGGCCATGCCTGCTTATAAAAGGAAGCATAGCCATCATCAAATGTCAAAACTACCGTTTTGGCGGGGATTTTTTTGCTGGCCAGCATTTCCTGAGCAGCGGACATTGTAGCCGTATGATACCCGTTATCGGATAAATATTCCATCTGGGCTCTGAAATTCTCCGCCGATACATAAAGACTGTTGGAGCCGGTTCCAATTTCATGATACATGAAGATCGGAATTGAAGTTCCGGTGTATTCAATGGGCGGCATAGCATTCTGACGGTTATTGGTGAATTTCATTTTACAGATACAACAAATAGAGGCTGACAGAATTGCCAAAATTGTAAGAGAGAAAAGAAACCTCAGGAGACGCTTGCTCTTTCGCTTGTTCTTTCGCTTGTTCTTCTTCTTGTCCGTAGATCCCAATACTTGTCTCTTAACCATTGCCACATCTCGCATTCTTGATTAAAATTGCTTATGCATACTCTCTATTATCCAATGCAACAGAGAGTAACCGGATACGCAAGCATTATACCCCTAATGAGCACCGAACGCAATCGGAGTCTCGGTTTAGATGTGCCCGTGTGAATCTGTTGTTTTTACTGTGTTCCCCAGTCTTCCGCGGTTCGGATCCCGGGTGTTAATGCCCATCTTCCCCACCCCTGACATTCATCCTACCATTTCGGCGCAGCCCAGAGCTTCATTACTAAAGTCAGGGACCCCGAGAAGAGGTCAACCATAGGCGGCAGCAAGACTCCGGCGCAAATTTGTTGGCCGCCTCCCCGGATGCTTCATGTTCATGGATTCCTTTTGGCGATATTGTGTTGCAGCGAGATGACACAGCGGATGCGGGTTATGAGAGCGAGGGAAATTACACCTTTTTTGAAAATAAAACCACACAGTGTTACATTAAGCCTCAAAATGATAAGCGCTCTAAAACGAAGAAATACAAGAGCAACCTGACGCTGAGAGAAAACATGGCCTATGACAGGACACTGGATGAATACACCTGTCAGGCTGAAAAGAAGCTCAGAGCAGTTCATATAGGCAAACGTAAGAGCAAGTCTGGTTTTGAAAGTGAAATCACCTACTACGCCTGCGAAGATTGCGGATCGTGTCCCTTCAAAAAGCAATGCACCCAGTCGAAGGGGAACAGGACACTGCAGGTCTCCAAGAAATTCATTGCGCAGCGTCAGCAATCGCAGCAGCGGATCACCGGTGCCAAGGGGATCTTGCTGCGGATGAACCGTTCCATTCAGTCGGAAGGAGCCATCGGCGTGATCAAGCAGGATTACGGCTTCCGTCAGTTCCTGCTCCGCGGCTATAAAAAGGTTTTGGTCGAGATTCTTTTGGTGGCAATGGGCTATAACATCAACAAGCTACAGAACAAGATTCAACAAAAATCGCACCGGCAGACAATTGTTTAAAAAACCAACGGCTTAATAATGGTTAAAACCAGAATATCTCCTGTATTTGGATGAGATTTTGTCTGACCTTTCTGTTTTTTATCTGCTGTTTTTCTTATTAGCTTGCTTTTCGTTTGCGAAAAACGATACTGGAGCAGCAAAAAGGAACTGCAGCAATTTTTCGATTTGCTACAGTTCCTTTTATACATTACGCACTTTCAACAGATTTAATTCACTGAATCTGCTCTTTTCTTTGCCTAAAAAATCAATTTGGCGGGAGTATGTGGGAATCGAACCCACCTTGGAACGTATCAGGCCCCAAACTCGGTTTTGAAGACCGGTAGGCACACCAGAACCTAGCTACTCCCAAGCAAAGATTATAGCAAATAGCAGCCGGGGATGCAAGTCGTATTTTAAATTTTACGCTATGTTTTGCCTACAGAGAAAGATTCGCTTCAATTTTTCAGCTCTTTTTTCTTAAAATCCTTTTCTCTCCCTGACGCTGTGTGATTTTGGCGGTATCAAAATACTCCAGCAAAGCCAAGGCATACTTCCTGCTGGTTGCCAGCAGATCACGGTATTCCGCCAAGCTGATTTCCGTATGTTCCCGAAAGAAGTCAAACAGCAGCTGCTCCGCCTGATCGAAATGATCTTTGTTGTAAAAAATCTCCTCCGTCAGACGCAGCAGCGAACCTTCTTCCTGCATCAGTTCCAGGATCGCGGGTAAATCTTTGCGTTTGGCATATTGCGTCAGCAGATCGCTTTTGGCAGGCGGCTCAAATCCGGCAGTCCGGAATTTCTCACTGATCTCCCGGTAGAGGGATGTCTGTTCCGCCGTTAGTTGGACTTTAAAATCATAAGCGGCTACCGTATTGCCGGTGATTTTGATCCGCTCATCGCTCAGCCAAATCAGCAGCAAAGCGGCGAATATTTTATTGCTGGTTTGCTTCAGCAGGCGGCTGTGCAGTTCTTCTTTTGCCATACCCAGGCGCAGCGGATTTTTGCGGTGAAAACGCTGCAAAATTTCTTCCGCTTGAATTTCCAGAGCCTGCAGATAGGAGGAAGCAAGCAGAATCTCTTTTTTATCAACCGTTAAGGAAACCGCCTGTTCGCTCTGCAGCAATTGTTCGATCAGCTCTTCGATCTCACTGATTTCCGGGTGCGCTTTGATAAAATCTTCCCGCAGCGGATAGGAGTCGCTGACCGCTGCCAGCATTTGCAGCAGGCGGTGCTGCGGCGATCCTTTTTCCATCCGGCGCAGCGCCTCAATCTGCTCTGTCTTAAAGCGTGTTTTCTTGCGCGGATTGGTCTGCAATACCGTGCCGCCGCCGATGGTAACCATCGGTGAATAAGAGCGCAGCACAAACAAATCGCCTTCGGCGGCGGCAACCGGCTCTTCCAACCGCAGTTGAATCAAAGCGCTTTCTCCGGGTTCGACGCTTTCCTGTTCCAGAGGAACCACCCGTCCCATCACTTCACTGGCGCCGATGTATAAACGGATTCTGGTTCTGTGCTGCAGGGGACGGGGAGCGGTGACCAGGATGCGCACCCTGGCGTCCAGCATTAAGGTCGTCTTTAGGGTGTTGACTGCCGCCAGCACATCACCGCGCCGTACGTCTGTCACATCCACGCCCGCCAAATTAACCGCCACACGCTGGCCGGCAAAGGCCTTCTCTACTTTTTCGCCATGCACCTGCAGGGCACGCACACGGACTTCGGTTTTACCCGGCATGATCTCCAATTTATCGCTGAGCGCTAAAACTCCGGTCAGCAGGGTTCCTGTCACCACCGTGCCAAAACCGGGAATGGTGAAGACGCGGTCAATGGGCAGCCGCGCCGCGGCATGGCTGTCTTTTGCTTCCACTTCTTCGGTCAGGCGATCAATCTCGGCTGTCAGTGCCGGCAATCCTTGCCCGGTCAGACTGGAAACCGCAATAATCGGCGCATCCGCCAGAAACGTATCGGCCAGTTCTTCCCTGACCTGCTCGGTGACCAGCTCCAGCCAATCTTGCTCCACCAGGTCCGCTTTGGTTAGAGCCACGATGCCACGCTTGACTTGTAGGAGCGACACGATATTTAAATGTTCTCTGGTCTGCGGCATGACTCCCTCATCCGCCGCGATGACCAGGATGACAATATCGATCCCGCCGACCCCGGCCAGCATATTTTTAATAAAGCGTTCATGACAGGGTACGTCGATCAGACCCGACCGTCTGCCGCTCGGCAAATCAAAGTAAGCAAAACCGTTCTCAATGGAAATACCGCGCTGCTTTTCTTCTTTTAAACGATCGGTATCGATCTGCGTCAACGCCCGGATCAAAGCGGTCTTGCCATGGTCGACATGACCAGCCGTACCAATAATAATATGTTTCATCGTTTCTCCTAAAGGATTGTTTGATCGATCATCTGCACCACGCCGTCCGCCACCCGCGTCAGTTCATCGTCCTGGATGGTGCGCAGATCCAGCAAATACTGGTCTTTGGCAATCCGCCCAAAGATCGGCGTCTCAAAACCGCGCAGTGCCGCTTCCAATTGCACCACACTGCAATCGCGCGGTACAATCGCCAGCACATAAGTTGGTAATTGTACCAAAGGCATGGACCCGCCGCCCACCTCAGAAACATCTTCCTGCACACGGACAAACGCTTTGCCGCCTACCCGCATGGTGATATCCAGCCAGAGCCGATCTGCTTTCTTATGCAATTCCTCTTTACGAATCGTCAGCATGCGCAGGACCGGAATTTCGCTCAGCGCCTTTTTTTCGTCCAAATACAATTTTAAAGTGGCTTCCAATCCCGCCAGGGTCATTTTGTCAATGCGCAGCGCCCGATTGAGCGGATGCTTTTTCATCAGCGCAATATATTCTTTCTTACCCAAAATAATACCAGCCTGCGGACCGCCCAGCAGTTTATCGCCGCTGATCGTCACCACATCAATCCCCGCCTGCAGAGAACTCTGTACCGTTGGTTCCGTTAAGCCATAGGCGGACAGGTCGAGCAAAATACCGCTGCCCAGATCTTCCACAATCGGTAAAGCGTGCGCGTGCCCCAATTGCACCAGATCGGCGTTGCTCACTTCCCCGGTAAAGCCAACAATCCGGTAATTGGAGGTATGCGCTTTCAGCAAAAGAGCGGTTTGGGGGCCAATGGCTTTTTCGTAATCCTGCAGATGCGTTTTGTTGGTAGCGCCAACTTCAACCAGACGGCAGCCGCTTTGCTGCATCACTTCGGGGATACGGAAAGAACCGCCGATTTCAATCAATTGTCCGCGGGAAACGACAACTTCCTTGCCGCAGCCCATCGCAGCCAGAACCAGCAGTACGGCGGCGGCATTGTTATTGACAACCATCGCATCTTCGGCGCCGCTGATTTGACAGAGTAATTGATTGACATGATCATACCGCGAGCCGCGCATGCCTGTTTTTTCATCGATCTCCAGGTTGGAATAACGGCTGGCTACCTCCAAGACTTGTTTGCAGGCGTTTTTTGGTAAAAGAGCCCGGCCCAGATTGGTGTGCAGAATGATTCCGGTGGCATTGATCACACCATGCAGACTGGGCTGCATTTTTTGTTTTGTCATGATTTTTACCCGCTGCAGGATTTCCTGTCGGTCCGGCATCTCTTCCGGGAACCAATCGGTTGGCTGCGATAAAATTTCACGGCGAAATAAAGCTAAGACCTGACGAATGGAATCCGTCACCGCCTGATGAGAATATTCTTCTATTAAAGCTTGTATGGACGGTGTTCTTAACAACAATTCCACTTGCGGAATTTGAGACAATACTTCCTGTTTCGATTTTAAACCCATTGCACTCATCCTTACTGTTCTATTCTCTAGCAAAATGGTTTGACTCTGTTTGATCAATTTCTCTGTCCGGCGGCGGTTTCCCTGCTGTTTTTCTGAAATCAGCGCAAGGAAGCCGATTTTGGCGGTCAGAAATCCGTAAGCAGGTATTTTTTTCATGATAACGAGAAAATTCCCCCCTGGTCTGACCTGAATCTCCCTGTTTCAAGCCGGCCCAGGAGGGAATTTTTTATCTTTTCGGATCAGAACTACCTTTTAGCAATAACCTGCTCTTTTCAGTTCCTCCATGGCTTTTTCCTGATCCTCTTCTGCCACCAGAATCACAGGGCCAACGCAGCCCATCCCGGTTTCGGCGTAAAACCCAGTCTTCCAGAGCACATGCGTGGCATCCTCCAATTCCATCACGTCAATACCGGTGATCTCTTCGGTAACCACCTTCCTGGCAGGTGCTTTCACTTTTTCTACTACTGCTTCCGCAGCCGCCGCTTTTTTTGTTTCTTCAAACAAGCCGGCTAGACCAGCCTTATTGACAGCATCAAATTCCGCTTTGGCAACCTGCCAGATCTTGCCGCCGGCCAATTGACCGGCATATTTGATCGCATTCGCCACCACCGGAGAACCTGAGGCACGCGAGAGGATTAAAACGGTACGTTTATAATTTTCTCCGATGCCGGGCCCGTAACCATAACCTGCCGCTTCATAATCGCCGCCGGTTTGGAAGGATGAGAACATCTTCATCAGCAGGTTGCCGGTCAGCGTATCGGTAATCATCACATCCGGAGTCGCCATCAGCAAATCATTGCCGCGCATGATGACACCGCCGTCGGCTCTGGCTGATTCGACCCATTGGAAAGAATAACCTTGCTCTGCCAGCTTATTGAGGGCGCGCTCCACCTGACGGGAACCGTCCACATTCAGGATACCGAGGGTTGGCTGAGCGATCCCCATGGTTTTAGCGGCAATGATACCATAGATCGCATTGCGAACCATCGCTTCCACCCGCTCGGTAGCGGAAGTGCCGGTCGTGGTGGCAAGAAACATTTCTTTGCCGCGTCCCGGTGTCACTACCTTGCCGACCGTAGAGACACCGATCGGGAAACTGTAATGCATGGTAACACAGGCATCGATGCTGCCGGCATCCAGCAGTTCTTCCATTTTTTTGTGCTGCGCCTGGAAATCCGCAGCGGGGAAAGTCGGAAGACCGCTGTTGTTCTGCGGTCCGATCAGACAGACCTCTAAATCCGGATTTTGTTTTTGCGCTAAGACTGCGCCGCGGATAATCTCTTCCGGACCATGCTCGCTACCCGAAACAGTAACGGCAACTTTTGCTTTATGCCCAAATTGACCGGTTTCCAGGGCCTCGGCTAAATCCAAGAAAACCTCTCCGATCATGGCTTTGATGTTTTGTTCAGCCAAAATTTCCACCTCCATAATCAAAGCATTGGGGTTATTTTGTCAAACTTTTGGCAAAATCACGCATTGCTTCGGCGATCATACCGCGAACTTCCTCTTTATTGATCCCTTTTTCCGATTCTACTTTACCATCGTTCACTTCAATTACAAAGGAAACACCATCGAACAGATTGGTCAGGCGCGCCAGGAACAGAGAGCCTTTGCCAATGATCATCGTATTCTTCAATTCCCCGGCTAACATGGCGTCACGGGCATGACCGATATAAGGTACACCGGAAGGAATATGACCTTGCGTGGGTGCAAAACCAGGCATTCCATGCGTCTCGCCAAAAGTAGCGACTTCTGTTCTATCCAGCATTTTTTTCATGACAGCCAGGGCGGCAATCATTTTATAATTGGCTGTCGGAACATCTCCGGCTCCGGCCGGAACGGTAATTTCCGGATTTTGCAGTTCCGCAGCATAACGTTCGATATCAGTAATCGTCATTCCGGCACGCAGCAAAGGATCCAGAACCAAAGCCTGCATGACAGCCTGAGGAGCAGAACCGGAACCGATCAGATGGCGGCCGACAATATCGGTCCGGATCACCGGGTTGATACCATCATTTTCACCAATATGGAAAGCAAAAGCACCTAAGCAGTCTTCCAATAATGGCATATCTTTTTTGACATGATCGCGGCCGTTCATACCGAGTTTAGCGGTGCAGCCGCCGGCTACGACCACAACATTTTTATAGATACCCGCTTTGACCAGAGCGGAAGCGGTGATCAGAGAATGTGCCGGTCCGGCGCAGAAACCGCGCATATCGACTCCTGTTGCGTTGACGGCCCCCACCATTTCACCGATGGATTTGGCAAAATTACCGCCGCCGCGCTGATTCATATCGCCGCAGGCTTCTTCGGAACACTCGATAATATAATCGACTTCTTCAGCCTTCAGAGCGGATTTCGCCAACAGGTCTTTAAAAACCAAAGTCGCGGAAGCTTTGGCAATATAGTTCTCCGCCATAACATGAGCCGTTAAGGAAGCGTCGTATTCATGAGCCCGTTTGACACAACCGACCAGGCGGCTGCCCAGACAGAGGGGTTCGGCATGCATCGTATTGATTTGTTCTTCCACTTCTGCCATGCTGTAGCTTTTACCCAGCCGTTTCAAATCGTTGGCGTTTATTAAGGGATGCTCCGCCAGTTTTTCACTGACTTCGGCCATAAAACTGGTTTCCAACATGACCAGGTCAAAGGAGTCTACGATTTTTATCATACCGAGGAATTCGGCTTCCGGCATGATTCCGCCGTATTTACCGTCGCGGCTGGCGTTCGCCAGCAAATTTTCTTTTTGCCACATCGGTTTGGCAACCGTATTCAAAAATTCCGGATGCAGGTTGCCGATGTAAACCTGGTTGGGAGCGTAAGCCACGCATTCTTCATAAGAACGCAGATGCTGCGGAATTTGCTGTAAATACTCAGAATTCGGATTGGCACGGCGTTCACTGGTCTGCGTAGTACCCATACCGAACAGCAGGGACGGCGTGTGGATCAAGGAATAAGCATTCCCTTTCATCACTGGAAAAGACATTTTGAAGACACCTCCAACAATTAATCTTAAGGTACGATACGAAAGCCCCAAGCCTTCCGCATACTCAATGAGGGTAACGACAGGAGCCGTGAAACTCCTTGCCAGGCTTGGGACCATCGCTTAGCAGCTACTATTTCTCAAATACGGTCTGTTCGTGAACTTCAGTTTGCAGAGCTTGCAACGCTCTTTCTACCAGACCGCGGCGGAGATGTTTCTCATCTTCCGGGGTCAGATTCGGATTGCCCAGCGGATGAGGAATAGCTACTGTAGGAACAATACGGTTTGCACCGACTGTTAAGGAGATCGGAACCACTGTGCACATATGAACCACCGGAATACCGGTACGTTCGATTTCTTTTACCATCGTTGCGCCGCAACGTGTGCAGGTGCCTCAGGTACTGGTGAGGATGACGGCATTGACACCGGCCGCAATCAACTCTTCTCCGATCGCATGGGCATATTTTTTGGCATTGGCCACCGATGTGCCGTTGCCGACTGTGGCGTAATAGTAACGATAGAGCTTACCGATTTTGCCTTCGGCTTCCAGGTCGCGCAGTACGTCCACAGGAAGGACGCGATCCGGGTCCTGGTTGGCATAGACGGGATCGTAGCCGCCGTGCGCAGTCTGATAGGTTGCGTCTGTCAGACCATTCACGCCCTCCAGATCGTATTTGCCATACTTGGAAGCGGAAGAAGATTCGATATGATCCGGATTGCCTTTGGGAACGATGCCGCCGGAGGTGACAAGAGCAATCGTTGCTTTCGACATATCCAGGATTTGAGGACTGGGTTCTACCCGATCGAATACGGGCATCGGATACTCGGTTGTATAGGCTTGTCCGCTGATCTTTTTAACCAGCATATCAACAGCGCGTTTGGAACCGCGTTCAGCGGCAAAATAATTGCGGCGAACACCACGGGCGATATAACCTTCTTCTTTGGGATCGCCCAGTTCAACGCCATCAATCAGCTTATAGGCAAAATTCACCATTGCCGGCAATGCTTTACGCATACCGACAGCGGAATTGGCAGTTTCCACGATATAGGTATATTTCCGGTAGCTGTCAACACCGGGGCTTTCAATATACATACCGGTCACGGTAGGAATATTGAATTTCTCGCTCACGGCTTTGCAAATTGCACCGCAGGCCATACCGTACCGTCCGGCATTGAAAGCAGGACCGGCAATTAAGATGTCAGGATTGAATTTTTCGATCATTCCCAGGATGACAGCCGTAGCCTCATCCATGTTCTCGTTGAAATAGTTATCGCCACAGATGACTGTTGCGACAATCTCACCACGCTCTTGCATCAGGTTTTGGATCTGCATGCCGGGTCCTACAAAACCTTCTTGCAAAATCGGTGCAATATCAGCCTTGTCCTCACCGCCGATTTGGCCGTAGAACTGGTTAATATAGTGGACCACACGGATCTTCTTCATAGTGTTCCCTCCTACAATTGGAAGTTTCATCGCCTAAGACTTAGTATTTTGAATATTGTTTGCGAATGGTGCTTACTTCGTTCTTAATTGCTTCCACATCCAACACCATTTCCATCATGCCAATTTGTTCTTCGTAAACAGCGGCATCACATTCTGATTTGATTTCATCTTCGATTACATGATAAACAGCGAGTCCCAACGGGACCCCCGCCAAAGGACCTGCAAAGGTCGGATCTCCAGCAGAAACGGTTTCAGCAGCCAAGCCAGCGGCTTCGGCTTCAGCACCGCCAAGAATTACAATTAAATTCTCAGCACCGAGTTCTTCTGCAGCTTTTTTAATCCGAGCTTGATTTTCCAGATCCATGGCACCGGCAGCCGTTCAGACGAAGCATTCCGTGGTCGAAAAAACCACTTCCGCGCCGGCCGTAGCTAAAACTGCTTCAATAGCACCACCGGGAATCCCATCACGATCACCAAGGATCGCAACTTTTTTACCCTTTAACACGAGCGCCAACTCCTTCCATCCTGATTTCATTTTTAAAACCTGTAAATTTCTCCTGACACGGTAATTAACGGGATCGATTGCTTTCAAATCAGGCTGACTTGCTAGATTTGTTTTGCAGTTAACGTGAAATATCCCACTTCGTTGGTCGCACCGGTAATTACCTGGATCTCAGCTTCGATGGAACCGTCTTTTCTCAAAGAACCGTTCCAGCCGCCGGCAATCATATCGGCAACTTCCACATGTCCAATCACTTTGGCCATCGGCGGCAATAAAATGACTTCATTCGCATTGCCGGCAGTGACGCAGGCATTGGCCAGGACGTTCGCATCCGCTAAAGACTGAGAAGCACCATCGCGTCCGGCATATTCGTCGGTAACGAGAACGGTTTTCACACCTTTTTTCTCCAATTTGACGCAATTCATCATCAAGTCGGCATCGGGGTTGCCAAAGCCTTCTTCTGAGATGATGGCAGCATCGGCACCCAGCATCTCCACCAGTTTGGCCGTGAAATTAGAGGAACGTTCTTTGTCAGCCAAAGTTACATTTTCATTGGTAATGACAACGCCAATGAAGTTGTAGTCTTTGCCATGACGTTCCAATAAATCGGTGATGACCGGGCTGTTTTCATGTACAATGGTAGGATTCTTGTCGCAGGCAGACACGCAGTTGCCGCTGACAATCGCACCATCAAACACTTCGGTGGGAGAGATTAAGGTGGGGAGAATCCGTTTCGCATCGACGCCGTAAACATAGGTATCATGGAGCAAACCTTGGGTTTGCAGCATGTAGACATAGACAACCTTCGGCAAATCGGCGTATTTTTCAGCGGATTGGAAGATCGGCAGATGCTCGTAGACTTTTTCTTCGTCGACTTTGGCAGTGCGGCCGGCTTCCGCCAAATAAGCGGCAGCTTTGAATCCGATCAAACGGACGGAAGCTTCATGATCGTGCTGTAATACGCCAGGTTTCGGTTCGGCAATGACAACCACATTATGCAATTTGGAGAACGGTGTATAGTCAGAGCCGGGACCGGTCATATCGATAATACCTTCCTGGAAACCAACGATTTTACCGGTGGTGACAACGGCCATACCCTGCAATACATGAGTGCGGCCCTCGCCAACCATATCAACCTTACCAAGCATACCCGGGAAAACATTACCGGGACCTTTTACTTTTACGCGGGGTTCAATGACGTCTTTCACCGGAATAATACGGACAGACTCGCCCGGATGGACGATATCAACATCAACTGAAGCAATGCGTTCATCGCCTGCCACAGCTTCCAGTAATGCCGCTTTATTGATTGTAAGCGTGCCATTGCTGATCTTCGTTTCTTCACCGAATTTTACGTCTGTAATATGAATATAACCCAGTTCCAACCGCATTAGGTTCACCTCCTGATATCCTTCGCCTTTTCTGGCGAGGGTATAACAACCATTAGAATTTTGCTAATTCCGCTTTGATATTCTCTTCCGTTGCATCGTCTTTGGTCAGTTCGTTCAATTTTTCGCCATTTTTATAAAATTGAATGGTGGGCAGCCCCAGAACCTTCTCTTTGATGCAAAGGCGGCGGTTTTCTAAAGCATTGACTTTACAGAACTTTACTTTGCCTTCCCATTCTTCTGCCAATTGTTCTACAGAAGGAAGAAGCGCCATGCAGGGATCACATTTGGGAGACCAAAAATCCACCAAAACAGCTCCCGGAAATTCGCGGACTTCCGCATCAAAAGTCTCTTTTGTTAGTGCAACCATCTATTTCACCTCCTTTACAGTGATCGGAAACCCTCTATAAGCGACCATCGAATCCAAGCATTCGACGAACACTCGCAGCATTTAGAGCGCCAATTCGGCGATTTTTACCGCCAGCGCCGCTTCATCAATCGTTTCGTCAAAACGCGCTACGATTTTAGCTTCTTTATATAACAGGATCACCGGAATATCCTTTATCTCACATTTGCGGGAAATGCGGATATTGCGGTAAGTATCAATCTTCACCAATTTGAGCTTGCCTTTGTAAGGCGCCATCATGGCTTCCAGGCGGGTATTCAGATCAATGGTAGAAGGTTTGGTAGGATTCCAGAAAGACACCACCACGGGGATCTTCTCGTCGAGAACCGTTTCCCGGAAGCCTTCTTCTTCATGGATGAATTTCTCAGCGGCAGTGGCGGCAATGGCGCCGTCAGCGGCAGCCGTAACCACTTGGCGCAGGAATTTTTGTCTGGCATCGCCAACGGCATAAATCCCGTCGACATTGGTTTCACACATTTCATTGGCAATAATGTAGCCGCGTTTGTCCATAGCCACAATATCTTTCAGCCAATCGGTTTGCGGTATCATACCGACAAAGAAGAAAACGCCATTGGTTGCTAATTCCGAGATCGCGCCGGTCTTGATATTCTTCAATTCTACGGTATCGACTAAGCCGTCACCTTTGATGGCGTTGACGGTAGAGTTCCAGACCCATTTCATTTTGGGATTATGGAAAGCACGTTCTTTTAAGACGGGAGTGCAGTCCAGCGTCCCTTCGTCATGCAGGACAATGACGGTGACGCTCTCGGCAAACTTCGTTAAGTACATCCCCTCTTCGATCGCCTGATCACCGGAACCGACCACCACAACATCCAATTCCGTAAAGAAATCGGCATCGCAGGTAGCGCAGTAGGAAACGCCTTTGCCTCTGAATTCCCGTTCGCCCGGGACGCCCAGTTCACGCGGCACAGCGCCAACCGAGAGGATCACGACTTTGGCTTCAAAGGTATTTTCTTTGCCTTTCACGATCTTATAATCACCGGCGTCGACAATATCAATGACCTCATCTTTGACAAATTCAGCTTCGAATTTCTTGGCGTGCTCGACCCAAACCTTCATTCCTTCCTGACCGCTTATATGAGGTACACCGGGATAATTCTCCCAGTCTTCAGTCGTCGCAATCTGACCGCCCGGCCGACTCTTTTCAATCACTACCGTAGAAATTTTGGAACGGGCACCATAGATTGCAGCGGCTAAACCACCGGGGCCACCGCCGACGATCGCGAGATCAAACTTATAATGAGCCATGATAAACTCCTCCTTTGAACCTTCTCAGTAAAATCTAAAAATGTGACAAACTTTGCAGCCCGCTCATCAGCAAAGAATGATCAATCATTGCATAATCTGCTTTGATTGCTTCACTGCGCGGCCGCAAAGGTCTATCCATGAGTAATTTGGCTGCCGTAGCCATGCTGCTTTCAATAATCTGTAAAGAAAATTCGTCTACCTGCGCCAGGGGTTTCGGTTCTAAAATCACCGATTTATAGGGTGTCTGATTCGGTTTCACACTGCCGGTCAGCGGATGTGAAATTAGGACATAGCCGGCATGGACCAAATCACGTACCCGCGTCAGGATTTCCAATAAAGTCTCGTCATAATAAACAGCTCCCTCAATCGGGGCAACCTGAGGATTGTTGGTAATGATCAGTACTTTTTTCATATTGTCTCCTAAGCAAAAAAAAACAGAGAATAAAGGGAATAAACGCCCTATTTCTCTGTCCTTGTAACCTGAGAGATTTATTCTGTCCAAAAAGGACAGAGTTTACTCCATCGGTGTTCTGGGAACTTTCCAGAGTGCTGTCAATCATCGGTCCTTTTACCTGAAAGTTTTCGTCGTTTTAGCAAAACGGACGTTGCTCCTTCGGTGGCATTGCGATCTGCTCTCTCCCGATTATCTCATTCAGCCATATTAATTTTTACTATTGAAAAAAAAAGAGAATTCCTCCGTGCTTCTATTTATATTCTTGATACGAAAAGGAAGCACCTCCCTTGCATTCTGTCTGTTTTCGATTTTTTAACAATACTTATAGTAAGAGCTTCGTTTGCAGCAGTTACAGCGCGGCGCGGTCGACCAAACTCACCTCATTTTCAGCCGGCAGCTTAATCGCACCGAAATGCAACGCCGGATTTCCGTCTGTAGAATGATCCAGATAGCTGGTCCGCGGCGTCAGATGAATTTGAGCAGAACCGCTTTGTCGGATGAATTCCTCAACATTAGACAGGTTTAAGCCACCGCCGGGCAGAATTTCAATGCGTCCCGCCGCCTTCTGTTCTAAGCGGCGAATCAGCTCGACGGCCTCAACAACGCAAGGTTTTTGACCGCTGGTCAGAATTCGGCTGAAACCAAGCTGAATTAACTGTTCCAGTGCCTGCAGCGGCTGCGGGGTGAAATCAAAGGCCCGGTGAAACACCGCCTGCTTCGAACCGATCAGGTCCAGTATTGTGCGGCAGCGTTGGCTGTCGATTTCACCGTTCGCCTGCAAGACAGCAAAAACCAAACCATCGGCACCGGCCTGCAGCAAAGCTTTGGCATCCCAACACATCGTTTCGAATTCGTTTTCGGAATAACACATTCCGCCGCCGCGCGGACGCAGCATAGCCATGACGGATAACGAGGTCGCGGATTTGATTTGCCGGAGAGAGCCGATACTGGGCGTTAAACCACCCAAGGCCAGAGCGCTGTTCAATTCGATGCGTTTAATACCGGCAGCAGCCGAAGCAAACGCATCCTCGGCAGTGGCGCAGCAGGTTTCAATCAGGATTTGTTTCATGCTCCTGCATCCTTTCCGGTTCCTTGCTGCCGTTAGACAATGTGGATTTTGCCGCCATTGCCCAGCACCCGGCCGACATTCGCGTAAAATACGCCGGCAGCCTGATACCGTTTCTGCAATTCAGCGGCAGCCTGTTTTGGCAAAGACAACAGCAATCCGCCGGAAGTCTGCGGATCAACTAAAATATCCTGCAGCCACAGCGGAACGCTCGGCTCCATATCGACCCGCCCGGCGACATGCTCCCGGTTGCGGTAGGCGCCGGCCGGAATCATCCCCATCTCCGCCATTCCCCGGGCGCCGCTCATGACGGGAATTTTTGAACTGTCGATCAGCAGGTTTTTACCGCTGCCCTGCGCCATCTCGCCAAGGTGACCTAAAAATCCAAAGCCGGTGATATCCGTCGCCGCCGAAAGCGGCAAATCGTAAGCCAATTCCGCCGCCTGCCGGTTGAGCAGCCGCATCCAGTCAATTGTCACTCTTAAAACTTCAGGAGTCAGCAAATCGACTTTAGCAGCCGTATTTAAGATACCGCTGCCCAAAGGTTTGGTCAGCAATAAAACATCACCTTCCTGCGCACCTTGATTGGTCCAGATTTTTTTAGGGTGAACCAACCCGGTCACAGAGAGTCCGTATTTCGGTTCGTTGTCCTGCACAGAGTGGCCGCCAACCGTTGAGGCGCCGGCTTCCGTCACCTTATCGGCACCGCCGCGCAAAATTTCCCCTAGGATCTCCGCGGGAAGCTGATTGGGGAAACAAACAATATTCAGCGCTAAAATCGGTTTGCCACCCATGGCATAAATGTCGGACAGGGCATTGGCTGCCGCAATCTGGCCAAACAGATAGGGATCATCCACGACCGGAGTAAAAAAGTCGAGGGTTTGGATAACAGCCAACTCATCGGTCAAACGATAGACGGCGGCATCATCCGAGGTTTTTATGCCAACCAGTAAATTCGGATCGGTAGGTGTGGGTAAACAGCGCAAAACTTGCGCCAGGATCGTCGGATCCAATTTTGCCGCTCAGCCGGCGGCATTGGTCATTGCAGTCAGCCGAACCGGTCTTTCCGGTTGGATCGCCTGATCGATCGGGCCAAGAAATTTGATCGGTGTTGTAAATTCCTGTTTCATGAGAAAACCACCTTCTGTTTTGATCCTTCGCTAGATTATACCCGTATTGTTGCTTATTGTAAATAGAAAACAGGAGTTGTTCCACGATGAGAACAACTCCTGCGCACAGTGACATGATAAGTACTATTTGCGTGCAAAAACGACTTCTCCGTCGATGAAGACCATATCGCAATGCGTGAGGTTGCAGAACGGATAGCCATCAAAAATCGCGATGTCAGCATCTTTACCAACTTCCAGAGAACCCAATCTGTCTTCCAGACCGAGAATCTCGGCAGCAACGATGGTCACGCCGCGGAAAGCGTCTTCTTCGCTTAACCCTTCGCGCAGGCAGATACCAATATTGACCGGCAAATATCTTGTATCGGCGGCGGTATCGGCCTGTAAACCAACTTTCACACCGGCTTTGGCTAAAATGGCGGGGTTTTGCAGAGAGACATTCCAGAGCTCCTGTTTGCTGTGGCCCATCAGCAGGGGACCGACGGTGGCGCGCACATGTTTGGCGGCCAGGATATCGGCGATCTTATAGCCTTCCGTGCAGTGTTCAATGACATAATCAAGATTGAATTCTTCGGAGATACGAATGGCGGTCAGAATATCGTCGGCGCGGTGTGCATGGATCCGCGCCTTGATCTCGCGTTTTAAAACGCGGCCAACGGCTTCCAGTTTCAGATCACGGTCCGGCAAAGGCTTGCCTTCTTTTTCGGCTTGCGCAATCTTATTCAGATAATTTTGCGCGGCAACCAAAGACAAGCGCAGAGCGGCGGCATTGCCCATCCGGGTGGCCGGGAACACTTTTTTCATCTCGCCATAACAGCGTTTGGGATTTTCACCCAGGGCCATCTTCATGGCTTCAGTTCCTGGAATGATCATTTCCTCGGCAGTGCGGCCACGCAGTTTCATGGCAAAGCCGGTACCGCCGATAATATTGGCAGAGCCGGGGCCTGTATAAACCGTCGTGACACCGGCGGCGCGAACAACGGGAATCGCAGGATCCTCCGGGTTAAGGGAATCCATACCTCTTAATTCGGCCGTGTTGTAATTCGTGATTTCATTGCCGTCGGATGTGGCAGGCAAACTGGGATCGCCAAACAGGGAGAGATGAGAATGGGAATCAATCAAACCGGGCATCACTGTTTTTCCGGCTGCTTCGACGATGGTTGCGCCTTCCGGAATGGCAAGCTCACTGCCGACAGCCATAATTTTACCATTTTCAATTAATACTGTGCCGTTCTCCAGAGTACCGTTGGTAATGGTGTAGACCTTACCGCCACGAATCGCTGTAATCAATGCAATCTCCTCCTTAAAAAATTGAATGAATCCTCCTCGGACCTAAAATCAGGCCGATGATTATTTTTATTCTCTAAAGAAATCTCAGACTCCTTCCGAATCGGCGGGGATTTTTTCCGGCGCTCTTTCTTTTTGGTGTGACAGTCGTTATAATAGAAGAAAAAAGAATTAGGTGAAAAAAATGATTCAGGGAAAACTCTATTACGATCAGCCTTACCTAAAAGAATTCACAGCGGAAATTCTCTCCTGCCGGCAGAATGAGCAGGGTTTATGGGAAACCGAACTGACGCAGACAGCTTTTTATCCTACTTCCGGCGGACAGCCGCACGATACCGGCAGCATCAACCAGGCGAAGGTGATTGATGTCGTGGAACGGGGACACCGCGTGATTCATCTCTCGCAAGCCAATCCGGGCGGTCCGGTGGCGCACTGTCAAATCGACTGGCCGCGCCGTTTCGATTTCATGCAGCAGCATGCCGGTCAGCATATCTTATCCGAGGCTTTTTTAGCGCTCTGCCATGCCCGGACCATCGGTTTTCATTTGACCGAAACCAATTTGACCATCGATTTGGATGTTCAACAGCTCACACCACAGGAAATCGATTCAGTCGAAGCCACAGCCAATCGCATTGTTTGGGAAAACCATCGCATCCTGCGACATTGGGTAACGCCGGAAGAATTGGCCGAGCTGCCTTTGCGGAAAATGCCCAAGGTCAGTGAAGATATTCGCATCATCGATATCGAAGGTTATGATCTGGTTCCCTGCGGCGGCACCCATCCGGAGTCTACCGGCGAGATCGGTATGATCAAGATTCGCCGCTGGGAACGATCCAAAGCAGTCACCCGCGTCGAATTTTTTTGTGGTGGCCGCGCCTTAGCGGACTATGCCTGGAAAAATACACTCGTGCTGCAGCTGGCGAATGAGCTTTCGGTCAAAGACAGCGAACTGCAGCAAGCCCTGCCGCGCTTTTTGCAGCAAAACAAAGACACCCTCAGACGCTTAGCGGAAACGGAAGAGCAGCTGCTGCGGTTGGAAGCGGAAGGTTACTATCAGCAAAGCGGACAGCAAAATGGGGTGACCCTGGTGAAAGCCATCTTACCGGCCGCACGGACTTTGGCCGATTTAAAGAAACTGGCGCTGTATTTGGCCGAGCATCCGCACACTCTTTGCTTGCTGGCAGTTGCAGGCACGCCGCCGCAGATCACGCTGGCCCGCTCCGCTGACTTGCCGCAGAATATAAACCTGATTCTGAAAGAACTGAATCAAAGCTTCGGCGGCAAAGGCGGCGGCTCGCCTGTTTTGGTGCAAGGCAGCCTGCCCGCTGACGCCGACCTCTCTGCCTTCTTCAGACAGGCAATTCAGCTGTTCCAAAGTTATGCTGCCGTATAAACTGCGCCGCGGTGATTTGGTTCTGGTGATGCTCCTGGTTGTCATTTTTCTTCTCTCTCTCATCTACCCCGTTTGGCATTGGCTGCAGAGCGAAGCGCCGCTGACTGCGGTGATCAGTCAAAGCGGTGTCGTGATCGAGAGCATTGACCTTAGTTTGGTCAAGCAAACCTACGAATTTACAATCTGGGACGCGGCAGGGAAAGCTTATAATGTTATCGAGGTAGAGCACGGCAGAATTCGTGTCAAAGCGGCTAACTGCGCCGAGCAGATTGATGTCAAAGCAGGTTGGCTGCAGGATTATGGAGATATGGCGGTCTGCCTGCCGCATCAGCTTGTGATTGAATTAAAAAGCACTGCCGATCCGGCAGTGGATTCCATCGTCAGATAAGGCGGCAGGCATGAGCCGCGCAAAACAAGAAAGCAGGCAGATCGTTGGAACGGAATCCTTTTCCAACGGTCTGCCTCTTGCTTTGGTGTTTTTGCTGCTTATGGTGTGATAACAGTAACGGGGGGTTCGGTCGGAGGTGTCGGCTCAATCGGCGCCGCGGTGACGGGGTCCTCTGTGACCGGGACGCCGGGATCGATCCTATGATGGCCGGCCAACCATTCCGCATACTGCGCTTCCGAGAGCGACATACCCGTTTCTGCCCAGATTTGCTGCGCGATCTGCAGCTTCGCATCATGCAAAGCGATATATTCACTCGTCCAGTTTTGCTCGAGGAGCTGGAGATAATCCGCTTCCTGATCCGTCGGGATCAGTAAATCGGCTAACATCTCATACATTTCATCCAGGCGCAGCATATAGAGAGCCATCTCGCCGTAATAGAGTCCGTCTCCCGGCAGCGTCGCCGTATCAAAATCGCTGATCCCTTTGCTGATCACCGTGTTGGCTAACGTCAGCAGCTGCTTTAAGCTGAGGTTCGTTTCCACCATGGAAAAACCTTGTCTGATCAAACTCGGCAGTTTGCTGATTTTACCGGCGCTGAAAGCCTGTGATACTGCGGCCTTGATAAATTTCTGTTGTCTGGCAATTCTGCCGATATCACCGGTGCCGTCGGCACGGAAGCGCACATATTCCATTGCCGTCTGACCATCCATCAGCATTTCACCGGGCTGCAGATGAATATGAAGGTCTTGGTAGGGATCATCATAATCCATGGCTTCGTCCACCGTTATGGTGACACCGCCTAAAATGTTGACCAATTCCACAAAGCCTTCGATGTTGATTTTGATATAGCCGTCGATCGGTACGCCTAAAAGATTCTGCACCGTGCTGACCGTTGCCTCCATGCCATGCTCTGGATAAACATTGTTGATGCGGTCATAATCCTCCGCCTCAGCATCCCAGATCATCGTATCGCGGGGAACAGAGAGCATTAAAGGCGAATCTCCGTCCGCCGGCAGAGAAAAGAAAAGCATCGTGTCCGATCTGCCCAAGTCGTCGTTTCGTTCATCCACACCGACAGCCAATAAATTAAAACCGCCTGACAGAGTGGGCAAGTCCTCTCCTTCCGCCGATTGCTTTACTTTTGAGCCGAACCAGCCGAATAAATTACTTTCCGGATGGCGCAGCGCATAAATACCAATCGTAGCCCCCACCGATAAAGTAAAGACCGCCAGGGCAGCCAATACAATGATCAGTATTTTTTTTCTTTTTTTCGCTGCACTCAGCTTGGACCTTCTACTTCCCTCAGCAGTTTGCATTGTATCACTCCGGCTTCTCATTTCGCGTTTGACGTTACTTTTATTATAGAAAGATTCCATTCACTTGGCAAGAGTGAATCATGACATCTTTATGAAATAGACGTTAATTTCAGCAATTTGTTCCGAATTCTAAAAAAATACCCTGCTGTTTTAGCAGAGTACTTTTTAAAACCAGGCCTGATCTAGATCACCTTCACGGTTTTGCCTTTGATTTTGGTGTTGTTCAGTTTATCGACAATGGTTTTCCTTAACTCCTGGGGGACATCCACCAGACTGTAAGTTTGTTGAATTGTGATCGCGCCGATCAGTTTACCGGACATACCGGTGCCGCCTGCAACCGCACTTAAAATATGGCTGGCGGAAACATGATCGTTGTGGCCGATGGAAATTTTTATCACCGCCGTAGCCGGATCGCGCACAACGCGGCGGTCTCTATCATGAATGGGCTTGCCGTCTTTACCGATTTTAAAATCCGGCCGCCGTTTTGCGGCTTGTCTGCCTTCTTCTGTCAGATCGGCAATTTCGGAGACGACCACCAGGTCGTTCAACCCTTCCATCGTTTGCTCCTGTTTGAACGTCATGGCGAAAATCGCCGCCGCAATCTCGGCGGCTCCGTGTTCTGCGTCCGACATCTGTTCAATGATGGGGATAAATCTTTGATATTCTTGCGTCTTTATAAAAGCAAGCACATCGTCGACCCGCTGCTGCAGCTTATGATCTTTAATTTCGGCAAGAGACGGCAAGGCACGCTGTTTGATGTTGCTTTTGGTATAGTGCATGATATCTCTCAGCTGATTAAACTGGCCGCGGCCCTGAATCAGCGTAAAGGATTTGCCGGTTTTGCCTGCCCGCGCCGTTCTGCCGATGCGGTGGACGTAGTATTCTTCATCCAAGGGCAGATCGTAATTTAAAACAATTTCAATATCATCCACATCGATGCCGCGGGCGGCGACATCGGTGGCAACCAGGATTTCGAATTTGCCGGCTTTGTACTGATTCATGACCTGGGTCCGCTTGCTCTGCTGCATATCGCCGTGCAAACCTTGGGAAGGATAGCCTCTGCTGCCCAATTCCTCCACCAATTCATCCACCATTTTTTTCGTGTTGCAGAAGATAATGGCGCGCTTCGGTTGGAAATAAGCCAGTAAGCTGCACAGAGCATCGGTCTTGCGACCGCGCGGCGTTTCAAAATAAAACTGTTCCAGAGTAGGAACTGTCATCTGTTTATTTTCAATTCGGACAAATTCCGGATCGCGCTGGAAATTACGGGTCAATTCCAGAATCGCCTGCGGCATGGTGGCGGAAAACAAAATCGTCTGACGTTCTGCCGGCGCATCCAGCAGGATCGTCTCAATGTCTTCCCGGAAGCCCATGTTAAGCATTTCATCCGCTTCATCCAAAATCAGCATCTGAATCCGGGAAATATTCAGCGTCTTGCGCCGCATGTGATCCATGATCCGACCCGGCGTACCGACCACAATCTGGCAGCCATGTCTCAGCTGCGTAAATTGGCGTTCATAGGAATCACCGCCAAAAATGGTGACAATTTGGATGCCGTTTTTATATTTGGCGAATTTGCGCAGCTCATCCGCCCCCTGCAAAGCCAATTCTCTGGTTGGACAAAGGATCAGTACCTGAACAAAAGAAGGGCTGAGGCTCAAATCAATCCGATCGAGCGCCGGTAATCCGAATGCGGCTGTCTTGCCGCTGCCGGTCTGACTTTGACCGGTCACGTCGCGTCCCTGCAAAATGAGAGGGATGCTTTGTTGCTGAATGGGCGTTGGCTCTTCGTAACCCATATCCGCAACTGCCTTTTTCAACTCTTCTGAGAGAGTGAAATCTTGAAATCTCATATTTTCCATTACTAACTCTTTCCGTCGTCGTAAAATTGCCCCATGAAACCCGCCCAACGACCATTTCGGATCACCGTGTATGATACGGACATGCTATCTTATCTGTATCGACAATACTTCAGGCAAAAAACAAAGCCATACGCGCTTGTATGGCTTTTTAATTATACTATATCCCGGAAGTTTTGTAAAGTGTTTCTTTCCGGGATTTTTCCAATCTCTCACTTTAATTCCGCCACCGTCACCCCATCGCCGCCTTCCTGGAGCGGCGCAAAGGCATAACTCTTGATGCGGGGATGCTGGCGCAGGAATTCTCTGACGCCGCTGCGTAAAACGCCGGTGCCTTTGCCATGGATGATCCAAACTTTACTCAGTTGTCCCAGGTAAGCGTCATCCAGGAATTTATCCACATTCTGGATCGCTTCATCCAGCGTCTGGCCGCGCAGATCAAGCTGAGTTTTCAGAGAGTCCGCTTTATTGACCATCGCCTCGCTGGCAAGCCTGCTGACGCCGGCAGCAGGCTTGGCTTTTTTCTTTTTGGCTGTGTTCAGCTGCGTGATCGGGACCGTCAGTTTCATGGCTCCGGCCTGAATCGCCACATCACCGTTGACGGCCATTTCGCCGATGATCTCGGCTTCAATATTATATTTGGTCCAAACGACTCTGTCGCCGATCTTTACGTCGCTCACCTGTTTGCCGCCGCTGATATCGTCAACATTCTCATCCAGGGCTGCCATGCTGCCTGCCATGCGGCGCAGCGCTTTGCGTGAGCGCTGCGCCGCGTCGGTCAATTCGCGTTCCGTTACATCCTGCCGCAGACTGCGCAAATTTGCCAGAAGTTCTTCTGCTTCCAACCGGGCTGCTTTGACGACGCCGGCTGCTTCCGATTGCGCCCGCTGAACGCGTTCACGCAGCCGCTGATTGGTTTCTTCCTTTTCCCTGGCAATCTCTTTGATTCTTTGCTCCAATTCATTGCGCAGCAGATTGGCTTCTTCCCGATCCTGCTTGGCCTGCCGCATATTTTCTTCCAGGGTGGAAAGCATATCTTCGACCTTAAGCTGATCGGACCCGACCAGACTGCGGGCATAATCAATAATCTCTTTGCTCAAACCCAAACGCTGTGAGACTTCAAAAGCATTGCTGCGGCCGGGTACGCCAATCAGTAAGCGATAAGTGGGGCGCAGTGTCTCAATATCAAATTCTACGCTGGCGTTCTCCACCCCATCATGATGATAAGCGAAAATTTTTAATTCACTGTAATGTGTCGTGGCGATCACTCTGGTTTTTCTCAGCAAAAGATTCTCCAGAATGGACATCGCCAATGCCGCCCCTTCGGTTGGATCGGTGCCGGCGCCCAATTCATCAAACAAGGCCAGGGTATGCTCTGTCGCCTGCTCCAGAATATGCACAATATTGGTCATATGCGACGAGAAGGTGGAAAGACTTTGCTCGATACTTTGCTCATCGCCGATATCCGCCAAAATCCGGTCAAACAAACCGATCCGGCTGCCGGCTTGGGCCGGAATTTGTAAACCGCACTGCCCCATCAGGTTTAATAGGCCAACCGTTTTCAGCGTCACTGTTTTGCCGCCGGTATTGGGACCGGTGATCAATAATTCCGTAAAACGATCCCCCAGGCGAATGTCGATGGGAACGACCTTACCTTTCAAAAGGGGATGCCGCGCCTGCCAAAAAACGAGAGAATGATCGGTGGAAATTTCCGGTTCGCTGGCATGCATGGCAAAGGCTAACCTGGCACGGGCAAAGATAAAATCGAATTCCGCCAGGGCGCTGACGGAATGCTGAATAAAGGGATAGTCAGCCCCGATTTTCGCGGAAAGTTCGGAGAGAATGCGCAGGACTTCGTCGCGTTCCTTCATCAGCAATTCTCGCAGTTCATTGTTCAGATCAACGATGGCCATCGGCTCTATGAATAAGGTCGCGCCGCTGTTGGAAGAATCATGCACAATTCCGGGTACGGCATTCCGGTTCTCCTGCTTGACCGGTATGACATAGCGGTCGTTGCGCATCGTCACCAGCGAATCCTGCAGGTATTTCTGCAAATTCGGATTGCGGATCATCGACTCCAATTTCGCTTTCATATTCGCCTGTTCGCGGCGGATACCAATGCGCAGACGCCGCAGCTCAGGGCTTGCATTGTCGGAGACTTCGCCTTTTTCGTTGATTGCGGCAAGAATTTCATCTTCCAGTTTTTTATGATTGCTTAAGTGGACGGCTGCTTCCGCTAAAAAGGGATATTGCTCTGCCGCTTCCTGCAGCAGGCGCCGGACTCTTCTGGCAGCGCCCAGCGTGGAAGCGATGTGAATCAATTCTTCCGCTTCCAGAACGCCGCCTAATTCGGCTCGCTTAATCGAGGCCCGGATATCGTGCAGACCGCCCAACGGATTGCCGCCGGACTCCAGCAGACGGCACGCTTCGGCTGTTTCTTTCTGACGGCGGTAAACCGTTTCGTAATCGGCAGACGGCAGCATTTCTTCCGCTTTTGATTTTCCCATTCCTGATGAGGTATACTCAATCAGCATCTGTTGAATTTTCGGAAATTCCAGGGTAATGAGTGATTTTGCTTGCATGTCACCCCTCCTTCTGCCATGATTATTCCACAGCGTGAAAGCTATGTCCTTTTGTGATACTGCATTGTAACAATGTTGCCAACTGATTACGGTAAAGTTTTCCTTGCTCTTTCCAATTGCGGTTATCCTGATTATAATCCCGCACCGAGCGGCACCAGATCTCCCCCGCTTTCTGCAGCACTTCCCCCGTCAGATGGCGCAAATCGACGACCAGCTGATGGAATCCTGTTTGCTCCAGTTGATAATAATGTTCCGTCAGGCACAACTCGTCACTGTTGAGCAGATGGGTCCGGCAAAAATTGCTTTGATAAACCGGAAACGCTTTCCCTGTTCTGTCCGCCAGCTGCCAGACAGGCGGCGGCTGGTGGACGGCACCCTTGTAGCAGCCAAGACAGCTGCCGTGACGGTTCCTGGTCAGGCAGTGTTTGCTGGTCATCAAATTCTGGCGCCCGCCTACGGGATAGCGCCAGTTCACCTGAGGAAATTGACTGCATAAATCGCCTGCCTGCCGTAAAGACAATTCCGGATAAACGGTTAATTCCTGACAAGGGACCTGCCGCAGCAGCATTTCCACCGCGCTGGTATTCATCAGCTGCAGCGGCCAGTCTCCGTTGACGACGGCATCGGCTTCGATCTTGCCGATCACCTCGGCCTGCGCGTTTTGAGCAATCTGAACCGGCAGCTTCAGTGCGAGCGCCTCCGTCAGCAACGGCAGCCAATACGGCCACTCCTCATCCGGCAGGATACACGGCAATGCGAACTCCAATGCAATTCCTGCCCGGCGGCAGCGCTCGGCCGTTTGCTGCAGCTGCTCTGCTGTCAAACTGCCAAAAAAGCTGTCGCCGCCCAGCGTGATGGCGTCGGGACGGCAGGTTGCCAGCGCCTGCGCCTGCGCAGCGTTTGCAACCTGAAAGCGCAGGCGGAGCTGCCGCTCCGTTTGCTTTGGCTGCGGGAAGTTCTCCCGGGGTACCGCGGGCAATACAACCGCAGTCTCTTCTCTGACCCGGCCATACCATAATAAATCAACAATCTGACGCCGCATGGCATTCAAAGCGCTGGTGGGCAGCCAAACAGCGGCCGCCAGCTCTGCCGTGCAGCTTTTTAAGACATAGGTCGTATCGTTCAGTTTTGCCATCGCTTCCTGGATCTTCAACAAATCCAGCGCATTTTTCTCTGCCGGTTGTGGCAGCCGGTCGGCAAAAGTGTACTTAATTTGTCTGTCACGACAATCAATCGTTACCCTGACCGGTTGCTGCGGCAAGATAGAAAAATGCAGCGCCACTTGCAGCGGTCTGAGACGATCCGGCTGTTCCAGCTGCCGAAAATATGCCTCTGCCTTGGCTTGCAGCGCGGCCGAATCAATCATCGCTAAGATCAATGGCTGCCCGGCCGGCAGGGCAGCCAGCTTCGGCAGAGGCAGTATCTCCTCAACGTTATAGCGGCGCCTGCTTTCAAACGTCTGCTGCTGATCCCCGCAGCGCAGCAGGAATTTGTCCCCGTTTGCCAGAGGCCGCTGACAGCGCCAATGTTCCGGTTGCCCCCGGCCCAACTGTTTCGCGCTCCAGCGGGCCAATTCCAGACCCCGATTGGCCGGGTAATCCGCATTGATCAGCAGAGGGTTTGCAGCTTCGTAAGTAAAACCGTGACTGAACCCCCGGTTAAAAGCCAGCAGCAGCTCCTCTTGCCCGTCGGGATCCGCTGTGACTGCATTTTGCTCATAGATCTGATCCAAAGCACGGCGATACTGTTCCACCACCGTCGCCACATAAGCCGGGCGTTTCATCCGCCCTTCCAGTTTGACGGCAGTGATGCCGGCGTCCACCAGTGGTTTCAGCCGATCCAGCAGGCATAAATCTTTGGTCGACAAGGGGTAGGAAGAGTGACCTTCACAGCTGTAGGCCAGGCGGCAGGGTTGGGCGCAGCGGCCGCGGTTGCCGCTGCGTCCGCCCAAAAAACTGCTCATATAGCATTGACCGGAGTAAGCAAAGCAGAGGGCGCCGTGAGCAAACACTTCCAGACCGACCGGACTCTCCTCTTGCAGCCGGCTGATTTCGCTGATCTCCAGTTCTCTGGCCAGGATCACGCGGCTGAAGCCATGACCGGCGGCCCAGGCAATGCCGCTTTGATTATGGATGGTCATCTGAGTGCTGGCGTGCAGGGCAAGATCCGGCAGCTGACGGCGCAGTAAAGCGGCCAGACCGGTATCCTGAATGATCAGCGCGTCGATCCCCTGTAAATAAACCTGTTCGGCATAGCGCAGAGCTGCCGCCAGTTCCTCCTGCCGCAGCAGCGTATTCAAAGTCAGATAGAGACGAACACCGTGATGATGCGCCAAACGGATCGCTTTCTCCAACTCTTTTTCATCAAAATTGCAGGCATAAGCGCGCGCGCTGAATTGTTTGCCGCCCAGATAGACAGCGTCCGCGCCGGCGGCAACCGCAACCTGCAAGGCAGCCAAACTGCCGGCCGGCGCCAATAATTCCACACGTTTCATCGGATCACCTACATCCGTAAGGAAGAAGCAAAGCGGCGGGCCGCTTCTTTCAGAATTCCCTGATGCCGTTCCAGCACTTCCGGTTCGGTCAGGCTATGATCTTTTGCCCGGTATGTCAGGGCAAAAGCCAGGCTCTTAAAGCCGGGTTTGACCTGGGCGCCGGTATAAACATCAAACAAAACAACGGATTCCAGAATGTCACCGCCGTTATCCGCGATTAATTTCTGCACATCGGCGGCTGAAACCTCGTCCGGTACCAGCAAAGCCAGATCACGGTTGACCGCTTGATAGCGGGAGAGGGACTGATAGACGATGCGGGGTTGGGCGAATTGCAGAAGAGCATCCGCATTGAGCTCGGCCAGGATCACTTCTTTTTGGATATCAAAGCGTTTGAGCAGATCGGGATGCAAAACACCAAAACTGCCGATTATTTTTCCGTGCAGCCGCACCGACGCGCTGCGGAAAGGGTGAAACAGTTCCGGCTCCTGCACTGCTTCAAAAAGGAGCGGCACCCGCAGCGTATGGGCCAATTGTTCCAGCATCCCTTTCAGATGATAGAAATTCGCAGCGGCTTCCTGTTTCATCCAGCCGCTGCCAAACGGCGTTCCCACCAGCGCACAAACGAGATGCGTTTCTTCCAGCGGCAATTCCTGCAGCGGTTGGCGCTTGGCCAAATAGACCTTGCCCAGTTCATATAAGCCGAGATTGAGATTTTGCCGATTGAGATTATAGGAAATCGCCTGCAGCATGCCGGGCAGCAAACTGGTGCGCATCACCCCCTGCATTTCGCTCATCGGATTGAGAATGCGGATTACATTCCGCAGGGGATGCCGCTCATCCGGATAGACTTTCAGCAAATCCTGTTCGTTGATAAAAGAATAATTCACCATTTCATGCAGGCCGAACCGGACCATCGCCTGATGGATCAAATCGATGTTTTTTTGGGCGGAACTCAAACCGCCCTGCGTGGTCATGCCAACCGGCAGTTCGGCAGGCAAACGATCGAAGCCGACCAAACGGGCGACTTCTTCCACCAAATCCACTTCCAGTTCAATATCCTGCCGGCGGGTCGGCACCTGCACCTGCCAGCCTTCTGCCATTTGTTCGACCTGAAAGCCTAATCTGCGCAGCGAATCATAAACTTTGAGATCTTCAATTGCCATTCCCAAGCGTGAGTTCAGGTAGGCGCGGCGCAAAAAGATGGAATGCTGCGTGACCGGTGCATAGTGACTGCCGGAAAGGATGATCGGATCCGGTATTCCTGCCTGCAATTGCCCGGTTAACTGAACTACCCGCTGCAGCGCTTTCTTCAATCCGTCCGGATCGACTCCTTTTTCAAAGCGAATGGCTGCCTCTGAGCGCAGGCTCATCCGATTGGCGGCACGGCGGATGAAGCGGCGCTCGAAATAGGCTGCTTCAAAGAGAATCCGTTTCGTTTGCGGTGTCACTTCACTCTGCAGCCCGCCCATCACTCCGGCGATGCCGATCGCTTTTTCAGGATCACAGATCAGGATGGTATCTGTGGTTAAGCTGCGTTCCTGACCGTCCAGCGTTTGGATCGTTTCATCCGGTCTGGCGGTTCGGACGACCACTTGATGTGCTTTTAAACAGTCAAAGTCGAAGGCATGCAGCGGCTGACCGGTTTCCAGCATAACATAATTGGTGATATCCACAATATTATTGATCCCGCGCATACCCAAGGCAGCCAGACGAGCCGACAGCCAGGCCGGCGACGGTCCGATTTTTACATCATTCAATAACAAAGCGAGATACCAGGGACACAATTCTTCATTCTGCAGCTGAATCCGCTGCCTGTCTTCCCGAATGCTGATTTCCGGCAATTGCGGTATCACCGCTTCCATGCCAAGCACAGCGGCAACTTCGAAAGCTGCTCCCCACATGCTCAGGCAATCGGAGCGATTGGGCGTCAGATCGAAATCCAGGATCGCGTCTCCGCCCGGCAGATAGTCCAGCGCGGCAATTTCGATACCGGCCGTGACCAGATGTTCCGCTATTTCCTGCGGCGCCGTCTGCAGACCGGGGATCAGCTCCTGTAACCAACTGTATAATACTTTCATTTTGCCTGCCTCCCCTAAACGCGGAATTGATTCAAAAAACGCAGATCATTTTGATACATCTGGCGCATGTCATCGATACCGAACTTCAGCATCGCGATTCGTTCCACACCCATGCCGAAAGCAAGTCCGCTGACTGCTTCCGGATCGTAGCCGTTCATCCGCAGGACGTTGGGGTGAACCAAACCGGCGCCCAGGATCTCGATCCAACCGGACTGCTTGCAGAGATGACAGCCTTTACCGCCGCAATTAAAACAGGAAATATCCACTTCCACGCTGGGCTCTGTGAAAGGGAAAAAGCTGGGGCGCAAACGAATCTCCCGCTCAACCCCGAACATCAGCCGGGCAAAGGAAAGTAAAATGCCTTTCAGTGTCGCCAGAGAAACGTTTTGATCCACATAAAGGCCTTCCACCTGATGGAACATCGGCGTATGCGTTGCATCCTCATCGCGGCGATAAACTTTGCCGGGAACAATGATCTTGATCGGCAGATTCGGCGCCATGGCTTCCATGCTACGTGCCTGCATCGGTGAAGTTTGCGTCCGCAGCAGCAGATCTTCGGTAATATAAAAGGTATCCTGCATTTCGCGGGCGGGATGATCGAGCGGGATATTCAAAGCCTGAAAATCATAATAGTCCGTTTCAATCTCCGGTCCTTCGGCAATCGTAAAACCAAGTCCGATAAAAATCTCTTTAATTTCTTTTAAGATCAAGCTGATGGGATGCATGCTGCCGGCAAGAAAAGGGTAGCCGGGCAATGTGATGTCGATCCGCTCCGACTGCAGTTTGACCGCCTGTTCTTTTTGGCGGAAGATTTCCAGCCTTTCTGTCAAATTCTCTTCTAAGGTTTGCCGTATTTCATTGGCAATCTGCCCGAATTGCGGTCTGTCCTCCTCCGGCAGCTTACCCATTTGCCGTAAAATCGTGGTAAGCTTGCCTTTCTTTCCCAAATACGCTACTTTAAAATCATTCAATTCCTGAGAATTCTGCAATTGCTTTAATTGTTCCAGCGCTTCCTCGCGCAATTCCATCAGGCTCTTTAACACGGCTTTCTCCTCCTTCAATTTCAAATAAAAAAGAGACCTCCACCCCCAAAGGGGCGAAATCTCTTCGCGGTACCACCCTTGAATCCATCCGCTGAAAACTTTGCCTGCAAAATGATCAGCCGAATAGCCTCATAGCTTGTGATAACGGCACAACCGACTGCATCTACTCCGGAGTTCTTTTGAAAAACTCTTTGTTCAACGCGGCAGCTCCCAAAGTGAACTTCCCTTTTGCACTGCGCCGACGGTTCTCAATCCACGACCGCCGCTCCCTGTAACGTGTCGACAAAAGCTACTCTCTTTGATCTTTGCTTTTCGCTTATACTGCTTAAAATAGCATAAAACCGCTGCAATTGCAAGTGGTTCAGGGCTGATTCGGCATCATTTTAAAGAGAAGAATTCCGGTTGCCACCGCAACATTCAGCGATTCCGCCGGCCCGATCATCGGAATGGTCAGCCGATAATCGGCAGCCTGTAAAAGCGAGTCGGAAATTCCCTGACCTTCATTGCCGACGGCCAGGGCGAGCGGTTGCTTCAGCCAGGGCTGATCGGCCAATGCAATGCCGCCGGTCAGTGCCGTTGCAACTAAGGGCAAATGCAATTCCTGCAGCCGGCGGATGATTGCCGCTTCACTCTCGGCTTCCATCACCAGCAGCTGGAAGATTGAACCGGCGGAAGCCCGGATTACTTTATCACTCCAAGGGTCGACACTGCCGGGCAGAAAGACGACAGCAGCAAAACCAAACGCCGCCGCACTGCGCAAAGCCGTACCGGCGTTACCGGGATCCTGCACGCGGTCGAGCAGCAGAATCCGCATCGCTGCCTGCAGCTCCTGCAGAGGATGCCTGGCAGGTGCGATGGCTGCAACGATTCCCTGGCTGGTTTCGGTCTGGCTCAGCGCTTCGATGATGCGCTGACTGACCCGATAAACAGGCACACCCGCGCCGCTCAGCTGCCGGCAGAACCCGGCAATGCGCGCTTTCTCCAGCGCAGCTGCTGTGACAAACAGCGTGTCGAACTGCGCCGCGGCAGAGTAAGCCGCCTCCAGACTGCGAATGCCTTCACATAAGAAAAGATTGCTTTGCCGGCGCGCTTTTTTTTGCCGCAGTTTGCGCATTTCCTGGATCAGGGGATTCTGCATGGATAGAAGGTCCTGCATGCGAATGCCGCCTTTCTGAGAAAAAAACCGCGGTTCGTCAAACGATTGTTCAACAATAACGCGGTTAATTGACTATTTCGCTAATTCAACTTTGGCTACTTCCACGAACTGCACAAAACCGTTCATATCACTGATTGCCAAATCAGCCAGCATTTTGCGGTTTACTTCGACATTGGCTTTTTTCAGGCCATTGATCATGCGGCTGTAGGAAAGGCCGTTCATACGGGCGGCAGCGTTGATGCGGGCGATCCATAACTTACGAAAATCGCGTTTACGCACACGACGGTCACGGCGCGCATAAAAACCCGCCTTCATGACGGCTTGGTTTGCTACTCTGAATTGCTTGCTTTTAGAACCCCTGTAGCCACGGGCCAGCTTTAAGATTTTCCCATGTTTGCGATGGGAAATCATACCGCGTTTTATTCTCATTGTTGTTCTTCCTCCTTATAACATACTTATCTCTTTAAAGATAAGGAATCAAACGGCTCATCGTGCGTTGATCGGTTTTATCGACAACGGTTGAAAAACGCAATTGGCGTTTTTGCTTGGCAGACTTGCACAACGCTTTATGGCGGTGATAAGCATGTTTACGGGTCACTAAACCGGTGCCGGTTTTACGGAGGCGCTTTGCGGCTCCTCTGTGTGTCTTAATCTTAGGCATAATAAAAAACTCCTTCCTTAGTAAAGAACTTTCCTATTTCGGTGCGATAATCATGATCATATTGCGGCCTTCCATGCGGGCCGGTTTTTCAATCACACCCACTTCGGCGACGCCTTCAGCCAATTTATCCAGGGCAATCTTGCCCAAACCGGCATGAGCGATTTCACGGCCGCGAAAACGAACCGTTGCTTTCACTTTGTCACCGTCCTGCAAAAAACGGACACAGGCTTTCATCTTGACTTCCAAATCATGATCCTCGATGGTTGGGGTGACCCGAACCTCCTTAATGTTGATCACTTTTTGTTTTTTCTTGGCTTCCCGGTCCTGTTTGCTCTGTTCATATCTGAACTTGCCGTAATCCATGATGCGGCATACCGGCGGAACGGCCGCTGCGGCCACACGAACGAGGTCTAAACTACGCTCTTGCGCTAAGCGTATCGCGTCTCTGATGCTCAAAATACCCAATTGTTCGCCGTTTTCATCAATGACACGAACTTCTCTGGCCTTAATGTCCTCGTTAATCTGGTGTCCCTTATTATTGATACCTCACACCTCCTGTGAATTCTTCTGCCATCCATACATAGAAAAAGCGCGGGTAAATCACCCGCGCAGAAAATCCCCTCATAATGATGAGAAATCCATATTTACCCGGTCTGGTTAACCGCCGGGTGAGAAGCGGATGGCCTCTTCTTGATGCTTATAAAGTATAACAGATGACAGACAGGCTGTCAAGCGCTTATTTTTTTAAATGCCGCAGTACTAAAATTGCAGGTTCAGAAGGCCAGATGTTCTGCCAGCCAAGCTTTCAACTGATCCGTTGGAATGCGGATCTGTTCCATTGAATCCCGCATCCGCACCGTCACACAGTGATCTTCTTCGGTTTGGAAATCCAGAGTGACACAAAAAGGCGTACCGGCTTCATCCCAGCGGCGATAACGTTTGCCGATGCTGCCGGCTTCATCGTATTCTACCTGCCATTCCTTGCGCAGCTGACGGAACAGAGCCTCGGCGGGTGCGGCTAACTTCTTGGAGAGCGGCAGAATCGCCACCTTGACCGGTGCCAAAGCCGGATGCAGATGCAAGATCTGACGGACATCACCGTCGGGCAGTCGTTCCTCATCATAGGCATTGGCTAGAAACATCAGCGTCAGACGTTCCACACTGACAGAAGGTTCGATGCAATAAGGCAGATACTTTTCATTGGTTTTTGGATCCAGAACCCGCAGATCCTTACCGGAGTGCTGCTGATGTACACGCAGATCATAATCGCTGCGATGGGCAATCCCCCATAATTCACCCCAGCCAAACGGGAACAGATACTCAATATCCGTGGTCGCTTTGGCATAATGCGCCAATTCTTTGCTGTCATGATCCCGCATACGCAGCTGTTCCGGCTTTGCTCCCAGGCTGATCAGAAAGTCATAGCAGAATTGCCGCCAATAGGCGAACCACTGCCTATCCTCGCTGTCTTCGCCAATTCCCGGTTTGCAGAAGAATTCCAATTCCATTTGTTCAATTTCTCTGACCCGAAAGATAAAGTTACCGGGTGTGATTTCATTACGGAAAGCTTTACCGATCTGCCCGATGCCGAAGGGGGGTTTGCGCCGGCTGGAAATCAGGACATTTTTAAAGTTGACAAAAATCCCCTGCGCCGTCTCCGGCCGCAAATAGACCAAAGAATTGCTGTCGTCGGTCACCCCCTGATGCGTTTGGAACATTAAGTTGAACTGACGGATATCGGTATAATCTACGGCGCCGCACTGCGGACAGGCAATCTGATGCTCTTCGATATAGCGCTGCATTTCTTCATTGCTCCAGCCATCGGCGGAAAAATACTCGCCGTTTCCGGCAGCGTAATCTTCAATTAGCTTATCCGCCCGATAGCGGCTTTTGCATTTGCGACAATCCATCAGGGGATCGGAAAAACCGCCGACATGGCCGGAAGCCACCCAGGTTTCCGGATTCATCAGGATGCCCGCATCCAAACCGACATTGCTGTCTGTTTCCTGAATGAATTTCTTCCACCAGATTTTCTTGATGTTATTCTTTAGTTCCACACCCAAAGGACCATAGTCCCAGGTGTTGGCCAGCCCGCCGTAGATATCCGAACCGGGATAGACGTAACCTCTGATCTTACAGAGCGCCACCAGTTTATCCATTGTCACTTCTGTCATTTTTGCTGCTCCGTTCCTTCTTATTTAAAATAAGAAATCCGCATGGCATCGCGGACTTCCCGCATTGTCTCTTTGGCAACTTCCTCGGCGCGCCGCGTGCCGGCCATCAGGATCTCATCCAACAATTGCGGTTGATTCTGATAAGGAATCCGCCGCTCCCGCATCGGCTCCAGCAATTCGTTAAGTTTGGCGGTCAGGCGTTTTTTGCAGGCTACGCAGCCCATCCTGCCGGCTTTGCAATCCTCACAGATTTCCGCTGATTCTTCCGCGTTAAAGGTTTGATGATATAAGTAAACGGTACAAACAGCAGGGTGCCCCGGATCGGTTGCCCGGATGCGTTCCGGATCCGTCACGGCCTTATTGATCTGCGCGGCGACTTCTTTGGCGCTGTCGGATAAGTAGATGCAATTATCCAGGCTTTTGGACATCTTGGCTTTGCCGTCCAGACCAGGCAAGCGGCCGACTTTGCCAACCAGCCCCTCCGGTACAACCAGAACCGGCGCATACAGTTCATTGAAGCGGCGGGCGATTTTCCGCGTCAGCTCGATATGAGGCATTTGGTCCTGACCGACCGGCACCAGGTCTGCTTTACAGAACGTAATATCCGCTGCCTGTGAAACGGGATAACCGAGAAAGCCGTAATTCAGGTCATGATAACCGTACTGTTCCGCTTCCGTTTTGATGGTAGGGTTATGGCGCAGCACATTGACGGAAACAAAATTGCCGTAAAACATGGTCAGTTCGGCCAGCTGCGGAATCATGGATTGGATAAAAATCGTGGCGATCGCGGGATCAATTCCGATTGCCATATAATCTTCGGTGACTTGACGGATGGAAGCCGCCAGGCGCTCCGGCTGATCCCAATTGGTCGTCAGCGCCTGCGTGTCGGCGATAATCAGAAATGTATCATATTCATGCTGCAATGCCACACGATTGGCCAGCGAGCCGACATAATGGCCTAAGTGCAATTTTCCGGTTGGCCGATCACCGGTGAGAATTCTTTTTTGCTGTTTCATCTTGATTCCTTTCTTTTGCTGTAATCGGGATCAGATTTCTCCGTCGCAGAGCTGATCAAACCCGGTTTGACGCAAGGCTTCGAAGAGGATTATCGCTACCGCATTGGATAAGTTGAGTGATCGCGTTTCGGCTAAAATCGGGATACGGATATTATGATCCGGCTTGAGACTCAAAACCTCCGGCGGCAATCCTCTGGTTTCCGGTCCGAAAACCAGAAAATCTTCATCCCGATATGCCATATGATGATAGGCGGTATGCCCTTTGGTGGTAGCAAAGAACATGCGTTTGCCGGTGTAGGTTTGCAGGAAAGCCTGCCAGTCCTGATGGATTTCCAGGCGCAGATACTGCCAATAGTCCAGACCTGCACGCTTCAGGTATTTGTCTTCTAAGGAAAACCCCAACGGTTTGACCAAATGCAGCACCGAGTCGGTTGCCGCACAGAGTCTGGCAATGTTGCCGGTATTGGGTGGAATTTCCGGCTGATAGAGCACAATATGGATTGACATTTTGCTCACATTCTTCCCCTGGTATTTCCGGGCGGCGCAGGCTTACTGCACCAAAGCCTGCGCCGCCGCAGACAGAACTATTTCTGCAGTTGTTTGGCTACGATCGCCGCAACCTGCTGCAGGGCTTCCGGCAATTTCTCCGGATTTTTTCCGCCCGCCTGCGCCAGGTCCGGCCGGCCGCCGCCGCCGCCTCCGACCAATTTGGCAATTTCCCTGATCAGGTTGCCGGCATGGAATTTACCGTTCAGGTCTTTGGTCGCCGCCGCCAGCAAGCTGGCATTGCCATCGATCTCGCTGCCCAGCATGACGATTCCGCTGCCCATTTTATCGCGCAGCACATCGGCCATTTGGCGCAGATCGTCTGTTTTTTCCGCTTTGACTTGGGCGACCAACAAAGTGACCCCCGCCACCTGTACTGCTTTTTTCAGCAGCACCGACACGGCCTCCGCATTGCGTTCCGCCTGCAGCGCTTCCAGCTTTTTCCCCAATTCTTTATTCTGCTGCAGCAACTGCTGCAGCCGGACAGGCAGATCCTCTTCTTTGCTTTTTAATATACCGCTGATTTCGCCCAGCAATTGTTCTTTTTTGGCAAAATATTCGCTGCTTTTCCAACCGGCAACGGCTTCGATCCGCCGCAAACCGGAACCAATGCCGGCTTCCGAAAGAATTTTGAAGCTGCCGATTTGACCGGTGCGCTGCACATGCGTGCCGCCGCACAACTCCAAAGAAGAACCCATCCCGACCACACGCACGATTTTGCCGTACTTCTCGCCGAACAGCGCCATGGCGCCCCTGTTTTTGGCTGCATCGACCGGCATTTCTTCCGTCACAACCGCAACATCCTCTAAAACAGCGGCATTGACCAGATGTTCAATTTGTTGCAGCTGCGCCGGCTCCACCGCGGAAAAATGGCTGAAATCGAAGCGAATCCGCTCGGAACTGACCTCGGATCCGGCCTGATGCAGATGTTCTCCCAGCACCTGCCGCAGCGCCTGCTGCAGCAGGTGGGTGGCGGAATGATGACGGGCAATCGCCAGGCGACGCTCGTGATCCACAACGGCAAGCACCTGATCCCCTACGCCAAGGCGCTGATTGACTTTTACCTTGAGCAGCGTGACGCCGCTTTCTTTCAGCGTATTCCGGACCGTGTGGCGCAGTTCTCCGCTCTCAAGATAACCGGTATCTCCCACCTGACCGCCGCTTTCTGCATAAAAAGGGGTTCGATCTAAAATCAGATCGACCTCTTCGCCGTCACCGGCCATTTCCATGGCGTTGCCTTCCTGATAAAGGCCAACGATGACAGCCTGATTCTGCTCTGTTTGATACCCGGTAAACCGACTGCTGACCCGGGAAAGATCCGCTTTGCCGGCTCCCATGGCATCGACATCCTGACGAGCCGCTCTCGCCCTGTTGCGCTGTTGGGTCATTTCTTGCTGAAAACCTGCGATATCTGCGCTCATCCCCTGTTCTGCCAGCAATTCCTCGGTCAATTCCAACGGAAAACCGAAGGTATCATGCAGTTTGAAAGCAATGCTGCCATTGAGACAGGTTTCCTTTTTTTCTTTCATCTGTTCCACGTATTGTTGCAGCAAGGCAAGACCCGATTCCAGGGTCTCCCCGAAGCGTTTTTCTTCCAATTCCACAACTTTCAGAATAAATGCGCGCTTTTCTGCCAAATCCGGATAACCGACTTTCATACAGTCGATTACCTGACCGGCAACTTCCGCCATAAATGCATCCTTTAGGCCAACCAAACGGCCGTAGCGAACCGCGCGGCGCAGTAGGCGGCGCAAAACATAACCTCGTCCTTCGTTGCCGGGTAAAATCCCATCGCCGATCATAAAGGTAACGCCGCGCACATGATCCACAATGATTTTCAAAGCCAGGCTCGCCGCACTCTTGCCGTCATACCAAACGCCGCTGCGCCGGATAAGAAGATCCAGCACCGGCCGGTTGAGATCAATTTCAAATACAGAAGGCACGCTCTGCAGCACAGCCGCCAGACGATCGAGTCCTAAGCCGGTATCGATACATTTTCTCTCCAAAGGATGATAATTGCCGTCTTCGTCACGATCAAACTGGGTGAAAACCAGATTCCAGATCTCCAGATAGCGATCGCAGCTGCAGCCCATGCCGCAATCCGGTTTCCCGCAGCTGAATTCCGGACCCTGATCATAGAAAATTTCCGAATCGGGTCCACAGGGACCGATACCGACTTCCCAAAAATTATCCTGATCGCCTAAGAATATATGATCTGCCGCGACGCCGATTTCCTGACGCCAGATAGCGTAAGCCTCCTGATCATCGCGATGCACGGTAATATAGAGCCGATTGGCATCCAACTCGATCGTTTGCGTTAAAAATTCCCAGGCCCACCGGATGGCTTCTTTCTTAAAATAATCACCGAAAGAAAAATTGCCCAGCATTTCAAAACAGGTTGCGTGTCTGCCTGTTTTGCCAACATTTTCGATATCCGGGGTGCGAATACACTTCTGCACCGAACAGACTCTGACTGCCGGCGGTTTGGCAATACCGGTGAAATAAGGTTTGAAGGGAGCCATACCCGCTCCGATCATGAGTAAGCTGGGGTCGTCGACCGGAACCAGGGATGCGCTTGGCAGCACCAAATGCCCTCTTTCCGCAAAGAAATCGAGGAAAGTTTTTCTGATCTGATCACCTGTCAATTTTTTCACTTTCAACACCTCCGTAAAAATTAAAAGTCCCTGAGCTGATTACAGCTCAGGGACGACTTTCTTCGTGGTACCACCCTGGTTTATTACTATGCTGCGCATAGCAACCTCTCATCGCAGATAACGGCGCGTACCGTTTGTGTTGACACAAACACTCCGAAGCGGCCTGCAATAAAGTTGAATTCAGATCCCTCTCACCATCGGATCCTCGCTGGGGAACGCCACAGTATTGTCTCTTCCTCATAGTATAAGTTTAATTATAATTGAAACAACAGTCAGCTGTCAAGGTTAATGTTCTGTCGTTATCTTGTATTTTCCAAATTTTTAAAGTCTTATTTTCTGCAACTCACCATTTTTTCAGCGCTAAATCGGAATTCTCCGGTTTCGCCATGCGATTCATCAACTGTTCCACCTGCAGGCGCGCTGACGCGCCTTCATAGAGAATTCCATAAACAGCTCTTGTGATCGGTAAATCCAGATCCAGCTGCTCTGCCAATTGGTAGACGGCTGTCGTGGTGCGCACACCTTCCACCACTGACTTGGTGCCGGCCATGATATCATCTAAACTGCGTCCCAAACCCAGCTGTTCACCGCACCAGCGATTGCGGCTGTGCGGACTGGCGCAGGTGGCGACCAGATCGCCCATGCCGGAAAGGCCGGCAAAGGTTTCCTGATCGGCGCCGAGCCGGCAGCCAAGACGGCTGATCTCAGCCAAACCCCTGGCAATCAGAGCCGCTTTGGCATTATCACCCAGCTTGAGCCCATCACAAATACCCGCCGCCAGAGCGATGATGTTCTTCAACGCACCGCCCAGTTCCACTCCGATCGGATCGGGACTGATATAAATTCTAAAATAGGGACGCATCAGCAATTCCTGAAAGTAGAGCGCAGTCTCTTTGCTGACGGCACCGATCACACTGGAAGCGGGAGAAGCAGCGGCAATTTCTACTGCCAAATTCGGACCGGACAGGACTGCCAGTTGATTTTCTTTGGCTTTGCCCATCCCGATGATGATCTGTGACATACGCAAAGCGGTATCCGGCTCCAGGCCTTTGGTTGCGCTGAGCCAGGGCAGCCGCTGCACGTCCGGCGGCATTTGCTGCAGAAGCGCGCGCAACCCTTTGGCAATCACCACATTGACAACTGCTTTTGCCTCTGCGAGTACAGCGCAGAGATCAACGCCGGCGATAATCGTGTCCGGCAAGCTCACCCCCGGCAAAAAGGACTGATTCTGATGTTCTTCGTTAATCTGTTGGGCAACCTCTCTGTCGTAACTCCAGAGATCGACCCGATGACCGTTCTCTGCCAGCATTTTGGCGATCACCGTACCCCAGGCGCCGGCTCCTAAAACCGCTATCTTCTTATCCATCTTACTGCCTCTCGCGCTGACGGAAGGACAGCCGAATCGGCGTTCCTTCAAAGCCATAGGTAGTGCGTATCTTGTTTTCCAGATAGCGAACATAAGAAAAATGAGCCAATTCCGGGTCGTTGACAAAGAAAACAAACAGCGGCGGCTTGGTCGCAACCTGATTGACGTAGTAAATCTTCAAGCGGCGGCTGCCCATGCTCGGCGGCGGAGTCAGACGCATGGCTTCCTGCAGCAAATCGTTGAGACCGCTGGTCTGCAGGCGCAAAGAATGCTGATCCGCCACATAATCCACCATATCCAGCAAACGGGACATTCTCTGCCCGGTGAGGGCGGAAACGAAGATCACCGGCGCATAGGTGCAGAAAATCAGTTCATTGCGGATTTTTCTGGTTTCCTGTTCGGCGGTGTTGGTGTCTTTCGCTACCAAATCCCATTTGTTCATGACGATGATCATCGCTCTGCCCTGTTCGTGCGCATAGCCGGCAATGCGTTTATCCTGTTCGGTGACTCCCGCCGTCGCATCGATCACCATCATCACAACATCGGAGCGTTCGACCGCTCTCAGCGCCCTTAAAACACTGTAATGTTCCACATTTTCATAAATTTTACTTTTCCGCCGCATACCAGCCGTGTCGATCAGGATATATTTCTTGCCGTCACGTTCGAACGGCGTATCAATAGCATCGCGGGTTGTACCCGGGACATCACTGACAATGACACGCTGTTCGCCTAAAATCGCATTGATCAAAGAAGATTTGCCCACATTGGGGCGTCCGATAAAACTGATTCTGATGATATCATCGTCTTCTTCTTTCTCTTCCAGACGCGGCAGGGTAGCCACGATTTTATCCAGCAGATCGCCGATATTTAAGCCGCTGTCGGCGGATATTTCAATCGGATCACCCAAAGCCAATTCATAAAAATCATAAATAGCATTGACCATTTCCAGATTGTCGATTTTATTGACGACCAGAAGCACGGGCTTTTTGGAGCGGCGCAGGTATTCGGCAATTTCCTTATCGTCCCCCTGCAGGCCTTGCTTGCCGTCCGTCATAAAGACGATCGTGTCTGCTTCGGCAATGGCTATTTCCGCCTGCTTTCTGATCTGGACGGAAATATCATTGCTGCCTTCTACCTCAATCCCACCGGTATCAATCAAGTTGAAATGATAACCGGTCCACTCGGCCTCGCCATACAGGCGGTCTCTGGTAATCCCCGGAATATCTTCCACAATGGCGACACGCTGACCGACTAAGCGGTTAAACAGGGTGGATTTCCCCACATTCGGGCGGCCAACAATCGCTACAATCGCTCTCATTTTTAAAATCTCCTTTTTAGCGAAGCCGGTTTACTACGTCGACTGCGTTTTTTGAATAATGCATGATACAAGGCGCTGGCGGTTGGTTCAATGATCCGAATCTCGGCTTCGGCAAATTTTCTGACGATTTCCTGCGGCCTGATGTCATCCAAAAACAGATCGCCGGCATCGCGCAGCATGACGGAAGGAATCAGCACCAGCTCGCCCGCTTCGGCGCTCAGCTGGCTGAGAATGTCCCTGCCGGTAATCAAACCGGCCACCGTTACTGTTTCACCAAAAAAATGATTACTGATCGGTTGGACGGTGACTTGCAGTTCCGGTGTTTGATTCAGCAGATCGGCAACTTGCTGCAGCATGGCGGCCGCGCTGATTCCGGTCACCAGCCGTACCCGGCGCGGAGCAATCAAATCATGCTGGTTTGCCCAGAGCTGCTGCCAGTCTGCCAGGAAAGAACGAAGCATTCCCACGCCGTCTTCCAGGACCGGATAATCTTCATAGTATGCGGCGTCCGGTATTTGCCGCTCTGCTTGCAGGAAGATCTCATCCGCAGGCCAAAGTAAACGTGTCTGATAGCGCTCAAGACAGTCTGCCTGCAGTTCCTCCGCCAAAGCTAAGATGGCAAGGGCCTCTGCTTTGTTTTGCAGTCTTAAAGAAGGCAGTTGCTGACGGTGACCCGTCAACCCGACCGGTACCAAAGCAATACTGGCCACGCCCGGGTAAAGATCCAGCAAGGCTGTACAGGTGTCACGCAAAATCGCACCGTCATTCAGGCCGGGACAAATCACAATCTGGCAATGAAGCCGAATACCCTGATTGACCAAATAGAGGAATTTCTGCCGGAATTCGTGATCCTGATTGCAGAGCAAAGCCTGCCGCTGCTGCAGATCCCAGGCATGTACGGAGATAAATAGCGGTGATAATTTTAAACTGCTGATCCGCTGCAGATCAGCCCAGGAAGTATTGCATAAGGTAATATAGCTGCCGCTGAGGAAAGACAAACGATAATCATCGTCTTTGTAATAGAGACTGCCGCGCATGCCGCGGGGCAGTTGATCCACAAAACAAAACTGACAATGATTCAGGCAAACCTTGGGTTTATCCAGGGTCAAAGTCGTAAATTCGATACCCAGGTCTTTATCAATCGGCTTCTCAAATGTGTGGGTAACACGAGCTCCCGTCAGATCCAGCCATTCCGTGACCAGAGAAGCGTCGGCAATTGCAATTTGATAATCCAGGATATCACCGATCTCCTTTTGATTGATCCGCAGCAGCTGCCAACCCGGCTGCAGCGGGCTGCCGGCCGCAGGCGATGGCGACAGAATCTTTTTTATCGTAGGGTGTGCCATGAGCTCGCTCCTTTTCCAGACTATTCAAATTAGGGGCTGCAGCAAATTGCTACAGCCCCATCTTACTCATTCTAACGCTGTGATCATTCAGGCCAAAGTAAGCGTTGATTATCTCTCGGAGTTGCTGTTTCCTTCGTTTACTTCTTCCTTCATCTCTTCCACGGCCGCTTCATCCATGCCTTCTTCTGTCTGCAGTGCTTTCAAAGAAAGGCTCAGGCGTTTCCGATTCAAATCGATATCAAGAATCTTCGCTTCCACCTGCTGTCCGACGGCAACAACATCTTCCACTTTTTCAACCCTGTGGTTTTCCAATTCGGAAATGTGGATCAAGCCGTCGATCCCCGGGCGCACATTGACAAAAGCGCCCCAGGGAGTAATGCGTACGACAGTGCCCTGCACGACATCACCGGCTGCGTATTCCTGGGCAAATGCTTCCCAGGGTTCCATTTTCATCTGTTTCAAGCCAAGTGAAATGCGGCCGGCTTCCGCATCCAGTTTCAAAACTTTCAGCTCCAACTCGTCATTGATTTTGACCACATCGGAAGGATCTTTGACGCGATAGTAATCCAAATCGGAAATATGCAGCAAACCGTCAATGCCGCCCAGATCAACAAAAGCACCGAATTTCGTGATGCGGCGAACAATACCCTTGACCACATCGCCTTCATGAGTATTCTGCCAGAAGGCTTCTTTGGCGACGGCCGCTTCTTCTTCGAGCACGATTTTGCGGTTGACAATCGCCCTGCGCTTTTCAGGGTCAACTTCAACCAAACGAACTCTCACCGTTTCGCCGATCAGATGTTTTAAATCACTGGTAAAACGCCGTTCCGCCAAAGAAGCAGGCATGAAAGCGCGGATACCGATATCGACAATCAATCCGCCCTTGACTTGTTCCAGGACTTTACCTTCCATCACTTCATTTTTATTCAGAGATTCGGTAAATTTAACCCAATACTGACGTTGGTCGGCTCTTTTTTTAGAGAAAGTAAGACGGCCTTCCTGATCTTCATTGCGAACGACCATCACGGTGATTTCGTCGCCGACTTTCAGAACATCGGTCGGCAGAATGGAAGGATCGGCAGAAAACTCTTTGCGAGGAATGATACCCTCGGACTTTTGACCCACATCCACCAAAATTTCATCATTGCCCACTTGTACCACGGTCGCTTGAATGATATCACCGGGGGTATAGCGTGGCAAATGGAAAGAATCCATATCGAATTCTTCGGTTTCTGCTGCGGGTACTTCCGGGGTCACAACCGATTCAGCTGCTTTCTCTGCGGTATCGCTGACGGGTTCCGCTTCGGCGGCTGTCTTTTCCTCTACTTCAGGGACCTTCGTTTCTTCTCCCTCAATCACTTTGTTTTCGTTTTCCAACACTGTACATTCTACCTCCTTAATTATCCAATCCGGAACGGATGCCCCGGCTGTGATTCCTACAACACGAGTTCCGGTAAACCAACACGAACACAAATCCGCCGCACCCGTAATCAAATGCGTTCTTGTATTGACTGCAAAACACAAATCATAAAGATGCCTGGAATTTGCGCTCTGTGAACTGCCGACCACCAGCATCAGATCGGCTTCCTGTGCCAATTTTACCGCAGCTTCCTGTCTGTTTTTTGTTGCGGAACATATAGTATTGATTACGACATCTATGTCAAAAATCCTTCTTATTTCTAAAACAAATTGTTTAAAAACATCCTCTGCCAAAGTTGACTGACTGACGACGGCAATTTTCCTGTTTTTAGCCACGCAATTCAGATCAGCCAGGGATTCGATGATGATGCCATTGCCCTGCGTCCATTCCAGGATTGCTTCCACTTCCGGATGACCTTTTTCACCTAAGATCAAAACCAAATCGCCTTGCTCGGCATATTTTTTGGCATAATTGAAAATAAGCTGCACGCTGGGGCAGGTTGCATCCAGGACGGTCATTTGTTTTTCCTGCAGACGCTGCCGCAAACCGGGACCAACTCCGTGCGCCCGCAGGATCACCGCCGCGTGGTCCGGCAAGGCATCCGGCTCATCCACCGTCTGCATGCCTTTCTCCGCCAACCCGGCAATCAGGCGCGGATTGTGCACCAACGCTCCCAGTGCATACAACTGCCCGTTCTGCGCCAGGTGCTTTTCCGCCAGATCGACTGCCTGCCGGACCCCGCTGCAAAACCCCAGATATTCCGCTCTCCTAATCTCCATAACTGCCCCTCTTCAGGACTGCAATTTCTTCCGCTAAGCGTCCGGTCAGGCGGCGCATGATTTCACGGTCCGGCGTCTCTGCTTTTTCCACAGCGATCGCTTCGCCATAGACAACTTGCATGGCTGTAAACCAGCGATATCGACCGATAATTGCGGCAGGAATCAATGGAGCGCCTGTTTTCATGGCAAAATAGACCGCTCCGTCATAGAATTCCAATAGCTCAGCGGTCTTGGAACGGGTTCCTTCCGGGAAAACACCTAAGATTTCACCTTGATTCAGATATTTCAAGCTGATGCGCATGGCCTGCCGGTCATTCAGGCCGCGTTTGACCGGAATCATATTGGTTCGCTGCAAAATAAAACGCAGCAGCGGGTTTTGATATAATTCTTCCTTGGCCAAAAAATGAACCGGTCGGTGAATACTGAGCGCAATCAGTATAGGGTCCAGAGCGAAAGTATGATTGGCGCAAATGACCGCGGCTCCGACGGCCGGAACCGCAACGGTATTGCGATAACGCGGCCGCCAGATCAAGCGAATGATACTGTTGGCCAAGCCAAATAAAAAACGGTAGTAAGTCATCCCGACACCTCCGCTAAAAGTCCTCGCTGTCTGCATAGTTCTTCGATTATTTCCACAACCTGTATTTGATTCAAAACTGTGGAGTCCAGATAGACTGCATCTTTCGCCTGCAGCAAAGGCGCATGCTGCCGCGAAGAATCGCGCAGATCCCGTGCCGCAATCTCCTGCATTAAATCGGTAAAACACATCTGAATTCCCTGATCGGCATAATCTTTTAAACGCCTTCTGGTCCGCTCTTGCAAGGAAGCAGTCAGATAAATCTTTAAAGGCGCATCCGGCAGGATTACCGTACCGATATCGCGTCCGTCCAAAACAATTTCTCCTTCGGCTGCCATCTTGCGTTGTTTTTCCACCATGATTTTCCGAATCTCACCATGAGCGGAGAGGGGTGAAACGAGTTCGCTGACTTGCGGTAAACGCAAGTAAGGTGTCGCATCGACTCCGTCCAGCAGAATTCGCTGTCCCTGCTCTGCCAGAATCACTTTCATATCAAGACGGCGAAACAGCGCAGCCAACCCGGCTTCATCATCAATCGCGATCTGATCCTGCAAGGCGCGCCAAGTCAGCGCGCGGTACATGGCGCCTGTATCCAGGTAGCGGATCTTCAGGCGTTCCGCCAGGAGTTTGGCGATTGTGCTTTTACCGGCTCCCGCCGGACCATCAATGGCAATGACTAATTTCTTCTTATCGGAGGATTGTCGATTCATACCTGTAACCCCTTTGCAATCAGTGGAGAGATGCGGCAGATGCCTGAAATTCAGTGCGGGCAGCCCAGAAACCTGCCGTGTAGCCGCTGGCAAAGGCAGACTGCAAATTAAAGCCGCCGGTTAAGCCATCGACATCCAGCAATTCTCCGGCAAAATAAAGTCCGGCCAGCTTTTTCGATTCCATCGTCCCGGGAGTGACCTCTTTGAGATTCACACCGCCGGCGGTGACAATGGCTTCGGTCAGGGGACGCGTGCCACTGATTGTCATACGAAAATCCATCAGTAAGCCAGCCAGTTGCCGGCGCTCCGTTTTGGTGATAAAATGCATTTGCTTTTCCGGTTCAATGCCGCTTAAAGCCACTATGACCGGAATCAGACTCTGCGGCAGCAGATCATCCAAACCATTCTTAAATTGTTTATTTTGATAGTTCAAAAAATCTCTCTGCAGCCGCAAATCGAGCTGTTCCGGTTTTAATGCCGGTTTCAGGTTGATGGCAAGCTGCACTTCCGGTTCGGATTTGCTGTCTAAAAGCGCTCTGCTTAACGATAAAACCACCGGTCCGCTGACGCCGAAATGGGTAAAGAGCATTTCGCCGAATTCAGAGGCGAGCTTCTTCTCTGCCTGCCAGAGCGATACCTCTACATTGCGCAGGGAAAGACCCTGCAGCTGCCTGACCCATTCCTCCCGGACCAAGAGCGGCACCAGAGAAGGCCGCAGAGCGACAATGGTATGACCGGCTTGTTTCGCCAGCAGATAGCCGTCTCCCGTCGACCCTGTCATGGGATAGGAATTTCCTCCGGTTGCCAAGATCACCGCATCGGCAGCAAGTGATTGATTGCCAACGACGACACCTTTGAGCAGGCCATTTTCCAGCCAAAGCCGCGTTACCCGCGCCAGATAACGAATTTCGACCCGCAAAGTCAGCAGCCTTTTCTGCAGAGCCTGCACGACGGTCGCCGCCTGATCGCTGACCGGAAAAACCCGTTTGCCGCGCTCGATTTTCAATTCCACGCCCAGGTCCGTAAAAAACGCCTGACATTTTTGACTGTCGAATTCATGAAAAGCGCTGTACAGGAATTTACCGTTGCCGGGGATATTGGCGACCAGTTCTTTGGCGGTGCAGTCGTTGGTCAGATTGCAGCGGCCTTTACCGGTAATACTCAGCTTTTTGCCTAGTTTCTCATTGCGTTCCAACAGAATGACCTGAGCCCCGCATTCTGCTGCCCGGATCGCTGCCAGCATCCCGGCCGCTCCGCCGCCAACGACAATTACTCTTCTTTTTTCCACAAAATCTCCTCGCCTGTTTTCTGATGTTTCGCTGTAATCTGTGCTTTGCGCACGGGTTCCCCGGCTTCTTTTTTTAACATTTCCACTTCCTGCTCTGTCAGCTTGCGTGATTTGCCCACGGCTAAGGCGCCTAACGATAACCCGCCTTCGCGAACGCGCATCAGGCGCAGTATCCGGTAATCGAACAAGGCAAACATTCTGCGAATCTGCCGGTTGCGTCCCTCCCGCAAGGTAACTTTCCAGACACAGCCCGGCCGCTCGGGACTCTCGATGGGCTGTAAACCGATTGTCTGTGTCCTGACACCATCCAGGAGAACACCGGCCATCAGTTTGAGGCGATCTGCCTCCTGCAGCGGATGATCCAGCCAAACGTGATAGCATTTTTCCACCTGATACTTGGGGTGCGTCAGGCGGTAAGCCAAATCGCCATCATTGGTCAGCAGCAATAAACCTTCGCTCTGAAAGTCCAGCCGTCCAACCGGATAGAGCCTGGTGTTATAAAAGCTGACCAGGTCTGTCACAGCGCTGCGTCCCTCCGGATCTCCCACTGAAGCAATCGTTCCTCTGGGCTTATGCAGCATTACGGTTAAAAATTGCGTCTGCACCTGCACCGGCTTACCGGCCAGGGTGATTTCGTCCTTTTCCGGATCTGCTTTGCGACCCAATTCTTTTACGACAATTCCATTGACGCGCACCAAACCGGTAGTAATAAATACTTCCGCTTCCCTGCGGGAAGCCAAACCGGCAGCGGCGATGATTTTTTGTAAACGCTCTTCCATCTCGATAAATACCTTTCAGACTGTCTTCTCAGGGTTTAAACTCTCCTACCTTATTCTATTCACCGTAAAGCCGCCGCATTCCTTTCCCTTCCCGGGAGAATTCCGGGAATTGCGGCCTGCTATTCTCGTGTTTACCCTCCGGAGCTGTTCTCATGGAAAAAACCGGATTGATAGCATCAATCCGGTTTTTTGGTGGTGGGAGATGGATTCGAACCATCGAAAGCGAAGCTAGCAGATTTACAGTCTGCCCCCTTTGGCCAACTCGGGAATCCCACCATGTATGGTGACCCCATCGGGATTCGAACCCGAGTCGTCAGCGTGAAAGGCTGATGTGTTAGACCGCTTCACTATGGGGCCGTATTTGGTTGAAAAGAGGGAAATTCCCGCGCAGAAAACCTTTGTGTTCAGCAAGACAAGAAAACGGGTCCGAACAATGGTGGAGGATAGCGGGATCGAACCGCTGACCTCTTGAATGCCATTCAAGCGCTCTCCCAGCTGAGCTAATCCCCCATGTTTGCGATTCCGCTCCGGGAATCCTGCCAGGAAAAAAAACGACCGAAAAAGAAAGTGGTTGGGGCAGCAGGATTCGAACCTACGGTGCGGGAGTCAAAGTCCCGTGCCTTAACCAGCTTGGCGATGCCCCAATCAACGAGAGTTATTATAACAAGTAGAATATGGCTTGTCAAATAGTTTTCTGGGGTTATTGAATGCCGCAAGACATCTATTTCGCCATGTCCGGCATTTTTTGCAGTCTGTTTTACGAAAATTCAGGCTGCTGCTACAAAAACTTCAAACCGGCTGGGTCTGTAAGCCGAGTTCTGTCCTATGCCGTAAGGCACGAAATGATCATTTATCTTGGATACCGGTTACCCGATACCTCCAGCGACCAACCCGGAAGATCAGCGAGCAGCTTCATTTGCTTCCCTATTTGGTCTTGCTTCGAATGGGGTTTACCGAGCCAGCCGGTCACCCGACTGCTGGTGCGCTCTTACCGCACCTTTGCACCCTTACCGGAAAATCCGGCGGTATCTTTCTGTGGCACTGGCCTTAAGGTTACCCTCACTGGACGTTATCCAGCATCCTGCTCTGTGAAGCTCGGACTTTCCTCAAAAAGCACCTTGCGGTCTTCTTTTTGCGATCATTCAACCAACCCGGTCTGAAGTTTGTAACAGCAATTGAGTATAGCTGAAAACACTGCAAAAGTCAAATGGATTCTCCGAGAATTTGTCTGATGAGCTGCAGCTGCTCCTCGGCGCTCCTGCTTGCCGGACTGACATCACGCCGGGCCTGCCGCATACCGGCAAGCGCTTTTGTTAAAAGAGCCGTCTCACGCCGCAGCAAAGACAGCACGACCGCATCCCGGCGCTGCAGATTGAAACGTCCATACTGCAATTCCAGATCGGTCCACGCTTCGCAGCGCGCGGTATAGACTGCGGCAAAGGCCTGGTAATAAAACTCTCTTTCCTGCACAATGGTTTCCGCCTCAATGGTAAAGCCGGAATTTCCCAGCCATTGCCGGACTTCTTTGCTGTGATTATTGGCCTGGATCACGAGCCGGTCTGCTTTTTTGGCTTTTTCGGGTGCTGCCGCCAAGATCGTCCGGATCGTCAGACCGCCCATGCCGGCAATAACCACCTGACCGGTTTCAGCTTCGTCCAGAGGGGTAAAACCGGCTCCTTGCCGGCAGGCAATACGCCCGGACAGACCATGCATCCTAATGTTCTTTTCTGCTGCTCTCAAAGGCGGCAGATGAAGATCACAGGCATAGGCATAACCGGCCAGTTCCTGCTGAATGGCAGCAATGGGGAGATAGGCGTGATCCGTACCGATATCGCACAGAATTGCGCAGGGCTGCAATAAATCAAAAACAGCCTGCAGTCTCGGTTTTAATAAAAGCTTGTTTCCGACCATTCAGCGCCCTTCTTTCCGATCAAATGCGGCCGGCGTCGAGCCCTCGCAGCTGCGCCAAGCAATAGCAAAAAGCAGAGAAAAATTCTCTGCTTTTGTGTTTTCTGTGGTGGGCGGGATAGGATTTGAACCTACGACCCCCTAGATGTGAACCAGGTGCTCTACCCCTGAGCCACCCGCCCGAAAAAATGGTGACCCCATCGGGATTCGAACCCGAGTCGTCAGCGTGAAAGGCTGATGTGTTAGACCGCTTCACTATGGGGCCAGCTGCTGCCTGGACAGGCTTCGCAAAAACTCTTGGTGGGCCCACTAGGACTCGAACCTAGGACCAACCGGTTATGAGCCGGTAGCTCTGACCAACTGAGCTATGGGCCCGTCCATATATCAACGGAATACTCCGATGATTTCCTGGCTCCACAAGTAGGATTCGAACCTACAACCTATCGGTTAACAGCCGATTGCTCTACCGTTGAGCTATTGTGGAATCTTTTGGCGTAAACGCAAGTCGAATTATAACAGAGCGGTCTGGATTCGTCAACCATCTAAAAGCGCTGGAATTTAAAGAATTAACACGCATCCATTCTAAATTATTCCAGATAATCCTTTAAACGTTTGCTGCGGCTGGGATGGCGAAGCTTACGCAGCGCTTTCGCTTCAATTTGCCGGATTCTCTCCCGGGTGACGCCAAAAATCTGTCCGACTTCCTCCAGCGTGCGGTTGCGGCCGTCATCCAAACCAAAACGCAACCGCAAAACATTCTCTTCCCGTTCGGTTAAGGTAGAAAGCACATCTTCCAATTGTTCACGCAGCAGCGTGGAAGCCGCCACATCCCCGGGCGCCATCACTTCCTGATCTTCGATGAAGTCACCCAAATGACTGTCTTCTTCCTCACCGATCGGAGTTTCCAGGGAAACCGGTTCCTGCGCGATCTTCATGATTTCCCGGACTCTTTCCACCGTGCAATCCATTGCCTTGGCAGTCTCGGCAGGAGTCGGATCCCGCCCCAGTTCCTGCAGCAACTGACGATTGATTCGGATCAATTTATTGATGGTCTCCACCATATGCACCGGAATACGAATCGTTCTGGCCTGATCCGCAATGGCGCGGGTAATCGCCTGCCGAATCCACCAGGTAGCGTAGGTGGAAAACTTATAGCCTTTATGATAGTCAAACTTTTCAACCGCTTTCAAGAGGCCAAGATTGCCCTCCTGAATCAGGTCCAGCAGTTGCATCCCCCGGCCGACATAGCGTTTGGCAATGCTCACAACCAGCCGTAAATTCGCTTCCGCCAGCCGTTCTCTGGCTGCTTCATCTCCCTGCTCCATCCGCTGCGCCAAATCGATTTCTTCGTCCGCGGTGAGCAAGTCTACCCGACCGATTTCCTTGAGATACATTCTGACCGGATCTTCCAGGGAAATTCCGTCGGGAACCGTTAAATCCAATTCAATGACCGGCTCTTCCAGTTTTTCAAAATCCTCATCCGGCACTTCGAGCGCTTCCAATTCTTTCCCCTGCACGGGCAGTGTCGCGTCGACCTTGAGAATTTTGCCCAATTCCGTATAAAAACGTTCAATCTGCTCCGGCGTCATTTCAATATCCTGCAATTGATTGGCAATTTCTTCGTATGGAATTTCACCCGTTGATTTTACCAGATTGATAATGTTCCTGATCACCGGCTGGTAAATCGCCATGGGATCATCCACTTTTTCGGAAGGTTTCGGACCGTTGGTTTTCATTTGAGTTGATGTCAGATTTGTACTGTTTTCGGACTGTTCTGCAGCGTCAGTCTGCTCCGTATTCGCTCGTTTTGCTTCCGATAACTTCTCGCCTGTTTCTGCTGCCGGTTCCATAGCATGCGTTTTCACCATTGCGACCTCGCCCTCCTTTCCTTCAGGATGATTGATTTTATTTTTATTCAACGTTGACGCCCCAGCTTCCTTTGTAATCCCTGAATCTGTTGTAAAACAACCGCCATCGCTTCCATATCGCCTTCCGGCTGCATCGCTTCAAACTGCTGCGTCAGCTCACTCAAGCGTCTGCGATTACGCTGAGTGATCAGGTAGGCCGCGCAGTCGTCAAATGCTTTCTCGCTGTTCGTAACCGGAACTTCTCCGCTGATTTCCAGCTTTGCCGCCAGACTGCTGGTGTTTTCTTCGGTCATCTCAGCCAGATCAGTGACCGTCACCCGTTTGCCTTGCTGCCACAAGGGCCAAAGTGCCGCAACTAACGGTTGATACAGCGGGCTGAAATCATCGATTTCAATTTTGTCGGTAAGTAATTTGCCGAATCTTGCCTCTTTGAAAGCCAATCTGAGCAGAGTTTCTTCGGCGGAACGATTACCGGCTAAGCCTTTTTCAACGTCCGACGGTTTTATTTCGCCGATCGGGTGAGGAGTTCCTTCTTTTCTGTCACTATTTGCTAAATCGTTTCGACTGCCGATTTTCATTTCCCGGTAAATCGCTTGCTCGGTAATCTGCAGCTGCCGCGCCAACTCTCTGACATACCCGTCAATTTCCACCGGTGAGTCGCTTTCCGAAAGCACGGAGGCAAATTCGCGCACATAGGCACCTTTTCCTTCTACCGTCTGCAAATCAAATTTCTTTTTTAACTGCTGCATAAAATATTGATACATCGGTAACGCCGCCTGCAATACCTGCTGAAAAGCCTCTCCTCCGTTGTGGCGCACATAATCATCCGGGTCTTTATCTCCCGGCACTTGCGCGATCAGTACCTGCAGCCCCGCTTTGCGCAATAAAAGCATGCCGCGCTGCGTTGCCCGCTCACCGGCACTGTCGGCATCATAACAAAGGATTACCTGGTTTGTATAGCGTTTCAGCAAACGGCACTGATCCATAGTCAAAGCGGTACCCAAACTGGCGACCCCTGGCTGAATGCCGCCCTGCCAAGTGGTGATAAAATCCATATACCCTTCGTACACGATGATTTGCGCCAGATTATGCTGATTTTTCAGCATCTGAATTCCATAAAGATTTTTACCCTTATCAAAGATGGCTGTTTGCGGTGAATTCAAATATTTCGGTTGTTCGTCATGGAGTACCCTGCCGCCAAACCCAATGCAGCGATTGCGGTAATCGAATATCGGATAAATGATCCGGTCTCGGAAACGGTCATAAAAGCCTTCTCCCGAGGGCTGACGAATGATCAGGCCGGCTTGTTCCAGAATGTCGGCGGAAAACCCTTTTTGCATTAAGTGGTCTGCCAGCAAACGCCACTCCGGCGGCGCATAACCCAGACGGAATGCGGCAATCGTATCCGGTTCCAATGCCCGTTTGATCAGATATTGTCTTGCTGCTTTGGCTTCCGGATGAAAATGATACTGATGCTGATAGAAGACGAGAGCCGCCTCACAGGCATCATAAAGCTGCTGACGCAACTGCAGGCGGCCGGCATCCGCCGCATCCGCCGCATCCTCCGCAAGGGGGATACCCGCCCGCTCCGCTAAAACACGTGCCGCTTCGACAAAGCTTAGGTGGTCGCGCTTCTGAAGATAGCCAAAGAGATTACCACCGGTCTGACAGCCAAAGCAATAAAATAATTGTTTCTCCGGATCGACCGTGAAAGAAGGTGTCTTTTCATGATGAAAAGGACAAAGGCCCAGATAACGATTGCCAACCCGTTTGAGCTGAACCGTCTCGCCGATCAGATCGGTAATACTGACTTTACGGTTAATCTCTTCAATTACTTGTTCCGGTATCCTGCCTGCCATCGCCGCAGCCTCCTTTCTCTATTCTTTTTGATTGTTGGCTGTATTGTGCCGAACCTGCCTGCAGTGCCCGGCAGAATCCCGTGAAATCCGGCCTGACGCCAGGCATCCGCCTAGATTTCTTTTTTCTGTGCTTCTATCCATTCGATCACTCTGGTTGCTGTTTCTTCGATTGCTCTGTGTGTCACATCAATTGTATGGCAATCGAGCTCCCGGTAGAGCTGATTGGCATAGGCCAGTTCCTGCTCGATACGCTCGGGTAGGGCATAGTGGGCCTGCCCCATCAATCCCAACGTTCTCAGACGTTCCTTGCGTACTTCAACCAGTTTCTCCGGCGAAATGGTTAAACCAATGATCTTCCCTTTGCTGATCAATTTCAATTCTTTGGGTGGGCGCACTTCCGGCACAATCGGCAGATTGGCCACGCAGTATCTTTTATTGGCCAGATACATCGATAAAGGCGTCTTTGAGGTACGGGAAACGCCAAGCAAAACAATATCCGCCCGCAAAAAGCCTCTGGGATCCTTGCCGTCATCGTATTTCACCGCAAATTCCACTGCTTCCATTTTTTTAAAGTAATCCTCATCCAAACGATGCATCAGACCGGGCTGATAACGGGGACGTTCCCCGGTTAATTTTTCAATCGACTGTAAAACGGGTCCCATAATATCGATGGCTGTCACCTCGAGCAGCCTGGCACGCTCCACCACATAGCTGCGCAGATCCTCCAGGACAATAGTATAAACCACAAACGAACCGGCTTGTTTGGCTTCCAGGAGCACGCGGTCGATAGTTTCGCGGTCCGTTAAATTGTTGACAAGCCGTATATCCAAGTTATTGGTTTGCGGGAACTGAGCCAAACAGGCCAGGACAACTCTCTCTGCTGTTTCACCAAAAGAATCGGATAAAACGAAAATTATTTTATTGACGGTTCGCGCCATATTATGCTTCCTCCTCCGCTTTACGATAATGACCCTGTTCCGTTTCCATAGAATCTGCGAGCAAACGGGTAGCAATCGTTTTTGAAATCATACCGACTACTTTCCAGGAGCGTTTCAAATCTTTATCGGCAGCTCTGACCACAGGCAGAGCATCGGTTTCATATTCAATCAGTTTTTTCACGGCCAGGAAAACCGTATCTTCTTCAAAAACAGCAATCAGTTGATTGAGGCGTGTCATCACCATACCAATTGGCAGTTTATTTAAATCACCGCCGCCCATGGTCGATTTCAGCAGATCATTGCGTGAAATTGCTCCCACTAAGAGATCCTTTTCATCGACGACAAACAGCATATCCGCGTTTTCCAAAAAAATAGTAACGACGGCATCATAAACACAGCTATTCTCGCGCACGACGACGGCAGGACCCAGGATGTCGCGCACACGCAAAGCACTGACATTACGTTGATTAGCGGGATAACTCAGACCTGTAAAATAGTAACCGACCTTCGGTTTCGCACTTAAAATACCGGACCGCACCAGAAATGTTAAGTCGGGCCGCAGTGTTGTTTTTTTCATTTCCATCCGTCGGGCGATTTCCTCGGCGGTTAAGGGGCCATCGTTGCGCAACATGGAGACCAAACGATCCTGCCTCTCTGTCAGTTGCATAGCACACCTCTCCTTTATCCTGCACGTTATATCTTTCTATTTAACATCACATTGCAAAAATCCTTCTTCATTGTGCTATTTCATTGAGAGTATAATCGTTTTAAGCCCTTAGAATATCTTTCCAGTACATCACAAAAGGCAGACGGTGCGTCTGCCTTTTGTGCATGCAATAACTATTCAGGCTTCTTCGCTTCGGGAGAAACCGCTTCTTCTTTGCAGTCACTTGTGCAGGACTCTTCCTCCGGCACGCCGTTCATTTTCGCTTCCGTCACCTTTTCCGCACATTTTTGATCGGCGCAGGGTTCGGCATTTTTCTTTGGACGTTCCACTTCAATGGTCACCTGCGCAAAGAGCGCGGCAATTGCGCCGATGGCAGCCAACTGCGGCAATAAGATCACGCCGGCGCTGCCTAAAGTAACCGGAATTTCCAGAATGACTTTGTCACCCTGTCTGATGCGAATCTTGCTCGCATTGCCTTCGGCCAACAATGCTTTGATTTTATCAATCACGTCACTGCCGCGGGCGACAATTTCTTCTTTCCATTGATCGGCTGCTGCGGTTTGTTTTTCCACCCGGTGTGTTCTTTTCCCTTTTTTCTTTTCTTCCAGATGAACGAGAGCCCCGACTAAATCCCCGTTGCTGGCATCCAGTGCTTCCCGGGCTTCTTTATAGCTGATATTCATCCGTTCACGCACCAGATCAATTTTCTCCAATGTGATTTCCTGTTTGTTCATTTCTTCCATGACAAATAACCTCCCTTTCATTTTTATCATCGCCTTGCAGCCCTTGTCGTGATTTTTCTGCCTATTGCGGTTTATAATTCGGACAAGGTCTGCAAGAAGGATGCGGATTTGGGTAATGCGCCGAAAATCGAAACCAGAGTGGCGGCAAGTGCTCTGCCGACCGCTGCCAACAGCGCCGGGTCAGGCTGCTGTGCGATCAGCCAGCGGGGATCCTGTTTCATCAATTCCTGCCAAAAGCGGATTTCCCGCATGGACAGATTGACGGAAAGGCCGCCCGGGAAGCATTGCGGGCAGTAAAGAACGCCGCCCTCCGGCGCATAGATCAGCGGCTGTCCCGGATCCGTCTTTTTTAGGTCGCGATTACAATGAGAACAGTTCGACAAAGAAGGAGCATATCCCTGCAAAACAATAAGCTTCGCCTCAATAAAAAAACGAGTCAGCTTTAAGTTTTCAAAGTTCTGGACAATTTCCAAAGCGGTCAGCATTAAAATAAAATAGTCACGCAGCTCGCTGGCGCCTTCCGTTGCTTTTTCAAAGAGTTCCGCCAGATAGGTCGCATAAGAAAGTTTATCCAAATCCTCTTTTAAAAATCGATAGGTATTGATTAACTGCCCCTGATTCAGGGTATCCAGTTGATTGCCTTCTGTAATCTGCACTTCGACATGGCTGATCGGCTGGATCACCGCCGCCAGACGATTGCGGGGTCTGCGGGCACCGCGGGCTACCGCCCGCACTTTTCCTCTTTCATAGGTAAGCAGAGTCAGAATACGATCCGCTTCACCAAATGACCTGGAATTCAGAACAATTGCCTGTGTTGTATAACTGCCCATTTACACTCCTCTATCGCTTCGTATAACCAAATTGCTTTAAAGAAGCCTCATTGTCTCGCCAGTCTTTGCGTGCCTTCGCCCAGAGGGTTAAGTAGACTTTGCAGCCCAGCAGCGCTTCCAAATCCTTTCTGGCCAAAGTGCCGATTTGTTTCAGCATCTCCCCTTTGGCGCCGATGATAATCCCTTTCTGCGACTCCCGTTCCACGAAAATGTTGGCTTCGATCACTACCATCTCATCTTTTTCTTTCATACTGTCTATTTCCACGGCGATCGCGTGCGGAACTTCATCTCTGGTTAACAGCAGCGCCTTTTCCCGGATGATCTCCGCCGCCAAAAACCGCTCCGGCTGATCGATGATCATATCCTCGGGATAATACTGCGGACCGACCGGCAAAGCCGCAAAAATTGCTTCCGTCAAAGCCTCTGTTTGTTCTTCTTGTAAAGCCGATAAAGCAAAAGAGCGAATAACCGGCAACCCTTTGCCATAGGCCCGCAGCATTTGCGCAATATCATCTTCCGGAGCAGCCAGGTCGATTTTATTCAGCACCAAAATGATCGGGGTCTTGCTGTCCGCCAGCAATTGCCGGATCCGCTGATCTCCGGCTCCCGGCGTGGGGCTGCTGGCTTCCGCTACATAGAGGATCAAATCCACTTCCGAAAGGGTATCTGTGGCATATTGATTCATGCGTTCCCCCAGGCGGTGCTGCGGCTTATGAATCCCCGGCGTATCCAAAAACACAACCTGACCCGCTTCTGTTGACAGGATACACCGGATTCGGTTGCGCGTCGTTTGCGGTTTGTCTGAGACAATGGATAATTTCTCACCCATTAAATTATTCATCAGCGTTGATTTGCCAACATTGGGGCGTCCGATCAAACTGACAAAACCGGACCGGTATTCTGATTCTTGCTTCATTTTGCTCATTCCTCACGGTTTTTCTCTTCTTCTTCTCTGCAAACAGCGGTTCCGTTTTTAGTCGCTCGCGTTGCGTTCCAGACCCAATTGATGCAGAACCGTTTCCTGACGCTGGACCATTTCGGCCAGATCGGCATCATTTTCTGCATGACCATGCTCATAACCCAACAGATGCAACAAACCATGCAGCGCCAGGAAAGCCATCTCGCGCTCAAAGGAATGTCCATAGCTTTCGGCTTGCTCCGCTGCGACAGCCGCTGCGATCACAATATCTCCCAGCAGACGGAAAGGCAGCTCTTCGGGTAAAACAAACTCATCGGATCCTTCTTCGGCAGCAAAGGATAAAACATCGGTCGGCTGCTGCAAGCCGCGGTATTCGGCGTTCAGCGCTTGAATTTCCGCTTTGTCAACCAGGATCAATGATAATTCCACTTCTTCTGTCACCGCTTCATTTTTTAAACCGGCTTCCAATGTTTTTTTCAGCAGGTCGAACATGCTATCCGCAATGACGATTTCTTCCTGTTGGTTTTCGATATAGATCATCTTACCGCACTCTTTTCTGCTTTTTTCGGAAGATGAGCGGCAAACTGCCGACACGTCTGCCGTTGCTTATTTGTTATCCGGTTTCGGATTTGACGCTTGACGCTCTTCTGTTGGTTCCAATTGTTCCGGCAGTGTTTTATATTGAATGCGTTTGTGATATATACTGATCAAACGGCTGATCAGTACATTTTCAACCTGATCGATTTCATGCAGACTCAGGGCGCAGTCGTTGAGTTGCCCGCTGCTGATCCGTACTTTGACTAATTTCCGCACCATCTCCGTGATTTTTTCCGGTGTTGCATCGGGGATCGAGCGCACTGCCGCTTCACAGCAGTCTGCCAGCATCAGAATAGCCGCCTCTTTGCTGACCGGAATCGGACCAGGATAGGAAAAATCCTCCGCTTTTGGCGGCAGCGCATCCCCTGCCTGCTCTTTGGCCAGATTATAAAAATGTCCGGCCGTCATATTGCCCTGATGGGTGGCGATAAACTCCATTAATTCGACTGGCAGTTTATATTCCCGACCCAATTCCAGCCCTTCTTTGACATGGGAAACCAAGATGGCAGCCGAAAGCTGCGGCGGCAGACCATCATGGGGATTATCCCAATGCGTTTGATTCTCCACAAAATACATCGGCCGGCGGATTTTACCAACGTCATGAAAATAAGCGCCGGCCCGCACCAACAGCGCGTCGGCACCGATTGCCTCCGCGGCGCCTTCCGCTAAATTCGCTACCATCATACTGTGCTGATAGGTCCCGGGTGCTTCCATCAGTAAGCGTTTTAACAAAGGATGGTTGGAATTGGCCAGCTCCAACAGCTTTAACGGGGTTAAGATGCGAAAACCCATCTCGAAGAACGGCAGCAGACCCAAAGCTAAAATACCGGTGATCACACCGATCGCCGCTCCCCAAAGAGCATAAACGATTTGCTCCAGGCTCACGCCGGAGAGCAGGCTGCGCGTCAAGCCAATGGAAAGAAAACCGGCTGCGCCAACCCAGGCTCCGATATAGATCAGCTCGGTACGCTGACGGATCCTGTTTGAACCAAGCACGGTAACCCAACTGGTCAGCAAAAAAGTGACTAAAACCGTAAAATCCATGTCTGCCATCAACGATGCCAGTATGCTCAGAAAAATCCCGCTGAGCAGAGCCAACCGGTCATCGAACAAAACGGCAAGAATCAAAACCGCTGCCGGTACCGGGATCAGCACAGACGGCAGGATTTGCATCACCGCCCTGCCCAGCAAGAGCGTCAAAACCATGATCAAAGCGATCACTGACAGCAACCTGGTCTGATCAAAGATGGCACGAAAATTCAAATACAACGCAATCCCATAAATAACAGACAGCAGCAAAACAAAACCGGCGCTGCCGGCTGCCAGCAACCAGTCGATATCCGCATCGAGCATCCCCAAATCAGAAAGAATCGCCCATTGATGTTCATCTACCAACTGACCTTTGCGGAGAATGCTTTGTCCTTTCAAAATAACGATTGCTTCCACTTGATCCTTTGCTGCCTGCTGCGCGGCCCGGGTCGCTTCCAGGTTCGGCACCACATTGACCTGCAGGCTCAGTTCCAGCAGATTCTGCCAAACCGGTAAATCCGCAGCGGAGGGAAGCAGCTCGGACAACTTTGCTCTGCCTTGCTTTTTGGCCTCGCTGAGATCGGCTTCTTTCACACCGCGGTCATAGATTTCAGAAATGACATTGAGTAAAACCTGCGCTTTTTCCGTGAGCTCGCTGTCGTTCATCTGCAGCAAGTCCAGTAGGTTCGCTTCGGGAATTTGGACATAAGCAGCATCGAGTCGTTCTTTCAGCAGAGACAATCTGGTTTGATTTTCGGAAAGCGGCAGACCGTTGACGGTCCGAATCGTCTGTAGGAAGGCATTCAAGCGGTTGATGCTGCTGGATTTCACGGAAGTATTCACTTCCCAGATGGTCGGGACAGCCGCCATTGCCTCCGTTTGCAGCGCTTCTGTGCTTAAGCGGTCGACGATTGTACGGGGGGCGACAATATCCACGGCGCTGGGTTGACCAAGCTGCAGGTTCACAGCCTGCGGCAGGACCTGCGGTGAGATGATCAGGACGATCGCCAGCCAGCTGCACAGCACAATGACGGCCCGTGTGATTTTCGTCGTCATTTTGAAGCTGCCTTTATCAGGCCGCCAGCGAAGCAATTCTTCTTTATTTGCCAATTGTTTCACCCACTCTCCCAGTGGACACGCTCGTTTGATATTTTTCAAAAGCCCGAATGACCTTCTGCACCAGACGATGGCGCACCACATCCTGCTCTGTTAAGTAAACAAAACCGATTCCCGCCACATCCCGTAGAATATCCTGCACTAAAATCAGGCCGCTGCCTGTCCCCTTGGCCAGATCAACCTGCGTCACATCACCGGTAATGACTGCCTTGGAACCGAAGCCGAGTCTGGTCAGAAACATTTTCATCTGCTCCAGGGTTGTGTTCTGCGCCTCATCCAGGATAATGAAAGCATCATCCAAAGTCCGGCCGCGCATATAAGCCAAAGGGGCTACTTCAATAATGCCTTTTTCCTGATAACGCTGAAAATTCTCGATCCCGACCATATCATACAGCGCATCATAAAGCGGACGCAGATAAGGGTCGACCTTATCCTGCAAATCGCCCGGTAAAAAACCCAAACGTTCCCCTGCTTCCACAGCAGGACGACAAAGAATCAGCCGCTGCACCTGTTTGTCTTTCAAGGCCGCCACCGCCGCCGCCATCGCGAGATAAGTTTTCCCTGTTCCGGCCGGGCCGATTCCAAAAACAATATCGTTTTTCCGAATGGTATCGATATATACTTTCTGTCCCATTGTTTTGGGACGGATTTGTTTGCCGCGTAAGGTGTGAAAAATCACATCATTGAATAAAGTCTCCAATTCGGACAATTCGTCTGTCATCGCCTTTTTGGCACCATAGGTCACTTCCCGGGCGCCAATCGCAATGCCCTGCCGGATAAAAGTCTGCAATTGTTTGAGCAAAGCTTCTGTCTGTAAAACTTTGCTTTCACTGCCGCAGATCAGTAACTGATTCCCCTGAGGGAAAATCTCGATCTGCAGCGTTTCTGTTATGATCTTTAAATACTCATCGTGATATCCGCAAAGCGCCATTGTTTCTTTGCTGTCACGTAAAACCAGCAAGCGCTCCAGCTGATTTGCCAAGCAATCATTCCTCCTTACTCCGTTCGGCGAACCGCAGTTCGGCGGCCCTTTTCACTTACATTGCTTATTCGACAAAAATGTGGTGATTCCTTCCAAACACAAACTGCCCGGCTGAAGCGCTGCCAGCTGTTCTCCTGCCGCATTTGGAGTCCCTTGTTTGCGCTGACTCTTCTTTAACAAAACAAAAACCGTTTGCGTTCATGAGACCGCAAACGGGTTGCCTTACTCTTCAGGCCGCAGTTATTCTTTTGCTTCCTCAGCCGTTGCTGCCGCTTCGTCCGCCTGAGCCGCATCGATGCCGAAATCTTCTTCCTCTTCCGTTTCAGCCACCAATTCATAGACCTCGCCCAGGGCGACTCGCTGCCAGCTGCGGTTCAGTTTACGATATCCATCGATCAGGTCGGCTTCATCAGCAGTCAATTCATAAGTAAAATTTTTACCGTTAATTTGCTCGCCGGTCAGAAGATAATGCGTATCGACACCGAGCACTTTCGCGATACAGGGGATTAAATCGGCGGAAGGTGTGGAGCCTTTCCGACGCCAGTTCGCAACGCGGGAAACCGGGACACCGATTCGGCGAGAGAATTCAGCTTGAGTGATTTGTTTCCCTTGCATTAGCTTTTCAATACGTTCGATAATTTTCATGTTTGCGGGTCCAAAATGACCCTTCTCTCCTCTCTTGATTGTCAATGGCTGATCGATAACCACATACCTGTTAGTATAGCATATGCGTTTTTGATCTGCAAGTGATTTTACAATTAATCGCTATGAAAATGAAAGTAAAGCAGGGGTTATTGTCAATAGAATGACAATAACCCCTGCTTCGATACGTACGTTTCGTTGCTTCTATTTTGGAAGAAGCTCCTCTTTTACTATTTGACTGACCAGTTTTCCGTCAGCCTTTCCCTTTACCAAAGGCATCAATCCGGCCATTACCTTTCCGGTATCTTTGGGGCCGGTTGCATTTGCCTGCCTGACCGCTTGCGCAACCAATTCTCTGATTTCATCTTCCGTCAATTGCTGCGGAAGATAAGCTGTCAGAAGATCAATTTCACTTTTTAATCCCGCAGCATATTCCGGTCTGACCGCAATGACTTCAGCAATCACATCTCGGCGTTGCTTGATCTCCTTTGCGACCAAACCATAGACATCATCATCCGACAGTTGACGGAGCTCATCCTTTTCAACCTGCAGAATTGCTGCACGGATCATGCGTATGACGGCAAGTCCAGCTTTATCCTGAACCTTCATGGCTGTTTTCATATCGGAAACCAACCGTTCTTTCATCGTCATCGTGATCGATCCCGCCTATTTGAATTTGCGTTTGCGCGCAGCTTCAGCTTTCTTTTTTCTTTTCACACTGGGCTTTTCATAGTGTTCCCGCTTTCTGGTTTCTGCCAGGATGCCTGAACGCTGGCACTGACGCTTAAAACGGCGCAGTGCGCTTTCTAATGTTTCGGTTTTACCCACTTTAATTTCTGCCATATAATTTCCCTCCCTCCGCTGTCATGAATTGTCCGGGATTTTAAAAAATCTGGACGGTTTTTGGGAAAAAGCAGAAAGATATCAACAGCACGTGAAAACAGTATACAAAAAAAAAACAGTTTCGTCAAGACATTATGCCAATGTTTCAGATAATTCTCTTCCGCCGATCAGATGAAAATGCAAATGGCGCACAGATTGTCTGCCATTGCGTCCGATATTGCTGATTACACGGTAGCCATCTGCCGCCAATCCCTGCTGTTCGGCGATTTCACTGATTTTCAGTATAAGATGGCCAATCAGGGCAGCGTCTTTTTCCTGCATCCCGTCAAGACCGGCCAGATGAGCTTTCGGCATACACAACAGATGAACGGGAGCCTGTGGGTTGATGTCCCTGATCACCAGGATCAACTCGTCTTCATAGACGACGGCAGACGGTATCTGATGTTGGATGATGCTGCAGAAGAGGCAATTCTCCATTTTGTTACACCTCCTTACCCTGAAGATATCCTAAGCGCCGCAGACATTCCCTTGCTTTGATTTCGTCAGAAAACGGCAGCTGATAATCCTTGAAAATCTGCACCTGTTCATGCCCTTTGCCGGCAATCAGGACGGTGTCTCCTGTTTTCGCCATCACAATCAGGCGCTCGATCGCTTTGGCGCGATCCGGCTGCAGTTCGACGGTCGGACAAGATGGTTCGATGCCGGCATAGATTTCCTGCATAATCTCTTCCGGATTCTCACTGTGCGGATCATCCGACGTAATGACCACAAAATCAGCCAGTTCCGCAGCCAGTTTGCCCATCACCGGCCGCTTGCTGCGATCACGGTCACCGGTGCAGCCGAATGCCAGCAGCAGACGTCCGGCAGTAAATTCACGGGCGGTCTGCAGCACCTGACGCAGGCTGTCTTCCGTATGCGCATAGTCAACGATCACCGGGAAGGTTTGCCCGCAGCGGATTTGCTGAAAACGTCCCGGCACCCCGGCAAAATCGGGCACGGCAGCCAACATTTCCGCCGCCGGCAACCCCTCCGCCAAACCGGCTGTAAAAGCCGCCAGGAAATTATACACATTGAATCTGCCCACTAACGGCAGGTTCACTCGCACAGCGGCAGCCTGTGGCCAGGTCAACAGAAAACTGGTTTCCGTAGGGTTCAGCTCAATCGCTTCGGCGCGGACCTGCGCCGCCGCCTTGAGACCAAAGGTATAATACGGTACGGCACAGCTGGCGATCACCTGTGACGCCGCCGGATCGTCGAGATTGATTACCGCCCGTTTGGGCCCTTTTCTGCCCGATTCGCTATTGCCCAGGCGCCCGAACAGCAGCGTTTTTGCTTGCAGATACTGTTCCATTGTAGCGTGAAAATCAAGATGATCGTGTGTGAAATTGGTAAAAATTGCCGTATCGAAATCAACCCCACCCACCCGGCGCTGCGCCAGGGCATGGGAGGAAACTTCCATCACCATATGGGTACAGCCGAGTTCGACCGCTCTGGCCAGATGCGCCTGCAGCTCTACGGCGGGCAGCGTCGTATAAGCGGATGGTTCCATCGTTTGACCCGCCCGAAATTGCACGGATCCCAGCAACCCGCTCGCTTTACCGGCGGAACGTAAAAAATGCTCCAGGAGGAAGGCGACAGTCGTCTTCCCCTTGGTACCGGTAATGCCGATCATGCGGAGTTGATCCGCCGGCTGCTGATAAAATCGTGCCGCCAGGATTCCCAACAAACTGCGGGTGGAAGGCACGATGATTTGCGTCAGTTCCAAAGCGCAACGCCGCTCCACTAAAAAAGCAACGGCACCGGACGCTTTTGCCTCTTGCAGGTAATCATGTCCATCCACCGTTAAACCGGGTTCCGCCATAAAAAGGAAACCGGGCCGCACCTTACGCGAATCGGAAGTCAGCCCGCTGATTTCGATGGCCGTACTGCCGATTGCCTCATATGGCAGCCCTTGGATCAGTTGCTGTAATCGCATTGCTTACACCTCAAACCTTATCCGATTCCCCGTCAGAATCGCTCTTCTCTTTATGGATAAAATAACACAAAGTAGCCAGACCGACCGCCAAATCCTCATTGCGGACCTTCACATCCTCAGCCAAGTGCAGCGTAATCGGGGCAAAATTCCAGATCACTTTGACCCCATTCTCTACCAGCAAATCAGCAACAGACTGCGCCGCCTCGGCAGGGACCGTAATAATGCCCAAATTAATGTTTTTTTTGCATAAGAAGGCAGGCAGCTGATCCGTGGCGAGAATCAGCGTGTCTCCGACAACTTGCCCTATTTTTTCGCGGTCAGTATCAAACAGTGCCGTAATTTGCATATTGTAGCGAAAAAAACCGGAATAACAGACAATAGCCATGCCAAGTCTGCCGGCTCCGATTAAAACAGCCTCGGTTTTATGATTAAACCCCAATAATCTGCTCAATTCCGACATCAGATATTCGACATTATAACCGATGCCCGGCCGGCCAAATTCACCAAAATAGGCCAGGTCTTTGCGGACCTGAACAACATTCACACCCGCATCCCGGCCGATCTCTAGAGAAGAAACCGTTTTGAATCCTTTCGATTTCCAAACGGAAAGGCTGCGGTAATAAAGGGGCATCCGTTCCAGAGCGGGGCGCGGGATCTCAGCCATCTTCAATACGAACTACCTTCTTCCTTGAAAAAACCGGGGAGCAGGCCTGCTTAAAAACCAAGCCGGCTTGTTTCGCCTTTCCTTCATCTCATGCTGTCATTATAGCATCGAATCATTTGCTTGACAAGGGCGTCAGCGTGAAATTGCATCTGACTCGTTTTCGCGATAAGCATGATCTTTTTTGATGGGAAGCTCATTTACGCGAACGACTGGCGCTAACGCATTGGCCAGGAAAACGATTTGATCCGGTGTTAAAACCTCACCCCGTAAATGACTGTCAATCTCCAATTCGGACAATACTTGCCGCACATCCTCTGCCGCAACCGTCCAATAAGGTGAGTTTTTCAGACTGTTGGCGATAGTTTTACGCCGCTGACCAAAAATCGCCCGATTCGTCAGTTCCAAGACGGGCATAGAAGCGATCCGATCGCGCAGATTCGCATCGGGCGTAATCGCGATCACCGCCGAATCCACTTTCGGTGACGGATAGAAGACGGTGCGCGGCGCCCTGCAGACCAGTTCCACCTTGGCGGTTGATTGCACAAACACACTCAGGCTGCCGTATTCCAGCGTATCTGCCTGCGCCAGCAGGCGGTCTCCCACTTCCTTTTGGACGAGTATCACCATTTTTCTCAGGCAAAAGGGCGCCTGCAGCAGCCGGACAATTAAAGGAGAAGTAATATAATAGGGCAAATTCGCGGCGACAGTCACCGCTTCCTCCGCCGCAAACAAAGCAGTGAAATCCAGCTTCAGCGCGTCGGCCTGGATCAGCTGGATCTGAGGATACGGCAGAAAAGTCGTCTGCAGGATAGGGATCAGCATGGGATCAATTTCAATGCTGACCACCCGTCCGGCTTGCTCTGCCAGCGCGACGGTCAATGTGCCAAAACCGGGACCGATCTCCAAAACGGTGGTCTGCTTGGCCAGTTGAGCGGCCGCAAGGATCATTTGTAAAACATGCTCATCCACCAGAAAATTTTGACCAAGTTTTTTTCTGACCGGAAATCGATAGTGATCGATCAGCCGTTTTATTTCACTCGGGGAGGTTAACTTATTCACCATCTGAAAGACACCCTTCTCGCTCCTATTGCGCCGGGATCCTCGTCTTGCCTTTTGACAAAACGCCTTGACTCCACCGGCTTCGCTTCTTTTTTTTGCAAAAAAGCGCACCCTGATCTGCCCGAATCGATTCTTCTATTCAGTTTACCATACACTAAAACCAAGATTTTGTAAATGAATATTTAGCGCGGCTTTTTTCCCCCCGCAGCTTTTTTTCTGTTTCTGCTGAGGCAGAAGCCTTTTTAAAAACCGGAAAACCGGGTTGCGAGCCATCGCCAACCCGGCTTTCCGGTTCCGTTTTCTATTTTATTGTCGCCGGCCGCTGCAGGAACTTGAGGCTGCCGTTTCTGCCGCAAGCGCAAAGGCCGCCGCCGCAGCCAATTGTTCCGCAGAGATGGCATAGCGATTCAGACGTTTCAGAAAGCTCTTACCATTGGCATAACCAATGCCAAGACGATCTCCCACGCTTTGGCGCAAACGGGCGCTGTCCGGTCTGCCGATCAAACCCAATTGCAGCAGATCTTCTGCCGTATAGGTGACTTCCGCTTGATACGTTTCCGTATGCAGGAGCGTTAAGGCGCGCCGAATCGCTGCCGGTGCGGCATTTTCAATCCCGATGTCATTCTTATTCATTGCCTCCTGGCGCGGCAGATAAGCATGTTTTACACCCGTAATTTTGCGGGTGCAGGTTCGCCGGATGATTTCTCCGGTAAAATCGGGATCCGTAAAAAGAATCAAGCCGCGAACGGTCTGCAGTTTGCGTAAACGCTCCAGCAGACTCGCCGTCAAGGCATACCCGCCGGTGATTTCCACATCCGCTTCGACAGCTTGCTCTACCGCCCGTCTGTCATGCTCCCCCTCAACGACAATGACCTCTTTTATTTTCATCGCTGCGCTCCTATATGCCAAAAAGTTTTTCCGCATTCTTTGCGGCCTGTTCGGCGACAGCGTCCGCAGTCAGTCCGCGCACGGCGGCAAAAGCAATGGCTTGTTCGGCCACATAAGCCGGTTCATTGCGCTGACCGCGGTGCGCCTGCGGCGCTAAATAGGGACAGTCCGTCTCCAGTAAAAAGCGATCCAACGGGATTCGGGCAGCAATTTGGCGCAGGCGATTCGATTTGGGAAACGTCAGCGGTCCGGCAAAGGAGAGATAGAATCCCAAATTCAGACAAACTTCCGCCATCTCCCAACTGCCGGAAAAGCAGTGCAGTACACCGCCGCTGAAGTGTCCGGCTTGCCGCCGCAGAAGTTCCATCATATCGCCATGGGCATCGCGGTCATGGATGATCACCGGTTTATGCAGCCGCCCGGCTAGATCCAACTGTCTGACAAAGGCTTCCCGCTGCACTTCTTTGCTGCCCTGATTCCAATAATAATCCAAACCGATTTCGCCGATGGCGACCACCTCGGGCTTCGCGGCCAATTCCGCTAATTCGTCCGCAACGGCAGGATAACCGGCCGCGTCACTGGGATGAATCCCCACCGCCGGATAGATCTGGGCGTAGCGGCCGGCCAGGGCGACAGCCTGATAGGAAGAGGGCAGATTGCAGCCCACCTGAATCAGCTTCTCTACGCCGGCAACAGCCGCACGGGCTAAGACGGATTCCATTTCGTTGCCAAAACGTTCATCATCCAGATGAACATGGGTATCGATCAGTCTCATTTGCTTACTTTACTTTCCAGCCATTTTGCGCTCGCTTTTCCGGCTGCAATAATATCACGTTGGTATGAGCATCATCCGAAGCCGCCAAAAGCATGCCGTTCGATTCGATACCCTTAAAAGTATGGGGAGCTAAATTTGCCACCACGCAAACCTGCCGCCCGATCAGTTCTTCCGGTGCGTAGTACTCTGCAATACCGGAAACAATCACCCGCTCGGTCTGCCCGATCCGCACCCGTAATTTCAATAAGCGATCCGCTTTGGCTACTTTTTCACAGGCAACGATTTCTGCGATGCGAAAATCGATTTTGGCGAAGTCGTCAATGCTAATCAGCGGTTTCTGATCGGCTAAGACATTGGTTTCGATAATCTCTGTTGCTGCCGCCTTGGTTTCGTTTGCGGCAATCGGATTTTCTTCGGTCATTTGTTGCAAACCTTCTTCCTGTTTTACTTGCTTCTGAAATTTCTGACTTTGATTGATGTCTTTTGCTTTTTTACCGATGCTGCCGTCCGGATTTTCTTTTTCGATACGGGGAAAAAGAGATTCTCCTTTGCGCAGTTTGGTTCCGGCCGGCAATCCGCCAAACGTTTGAATCGATTGCCAGGTCTGCAGCGGTGAGCGCCCCATCAAGCCCAGTTGGAAAAAAATACGAGGGGAAGTCTCCGGCAGAAACGGCTGCAGAAGCACGGCTGTGATGCGCAGTACTTCTGCCAGGTGATAGAGAACCGTAGCCAAACGTTCTTTTTGAGATGCGTCTTTGGCTAAAACCCAGGGCAGAGTTTCATCAATGTATTTGTTGCTGCGGCCGATTAATTTCCAAATGGCCGCCAAAGCGGTATTAAAATCATTTTTCAGCATTGCGGCATAAACCGCAGGCGGTGTCGCTTCGGCGAATGCAATCAACCCGGCGTCCAGGTCGCTGCGCTCAGCGGGTGCTTGCACGATTCCGGCAAAATAACGTTCCTGCATCGCAATCGTGCGGCTCAGTAAATTGCCTAAATCATTGGCCAGATCCGTATTGAAGGTATTGGCGATCAATTCCGTTGTGAAATTGCCGTCATTGCCGGTCGGTACCTTGGCCAATAAATAATAGCGCAGCGGATCGCTGCCATATTCACGGATAATAGCGTTGGGATCCACCACATTGCCCTTGGATTTGGACATTTTTTCATTATCATAAAGCAGCCAGCCATGTCCGAAAACCTGCTTGGGCAGCGGTAAACCGAGCGCCATCAGGATAATCGGCCAAATGATCGTATGAAAACGGATAATTTCCTTACCCACCAAATGCAAATCAGCCGGCCAAAACCGCCGCAGCAGGCTGTCGTCAGCGCTGCCATAGCCGAGGGCTGTAATATAGTTCGGCAAAGCATCGATCCAAACATAAATGGTATGCCTGGGATCAAAGGTGACCGGAATACCCCAATCGACACTGGTGCGGGAAACACACAAATCATTCAAACCCGGTTTCAAAAAATTGTTGACCATTTCATTGGCCCGCGAAACCGGCTGGATGAATTCCGGATTGTCTTCAATATATTGCAGCAAACGATCCGCATACTTGGACGCACGGAAATAGTAGCTCTCTTCCTTCAGCCAAGTCACCGGCCGGCCGCAGTCGGGGCAGAGATTTCCTTCTTTGATTTGATGCTCCGTCCAGAATGCCTCACAGGGAACACAATAATGACCCTCGTAATCTTTTTTATAGATATCGCCCTGGTCATAAAGCTGCCGGAAGATTTTCTGGACAGCCGCCTGATGCAGCGGATCGGTCGTACGAATATAACCATCGTAAGAAATGTTTAATTTCGCCCATAAGGCCTTAAATGCGACGTCTAATTGATCGACATATTGCTTGGGAGTCAGTCCTGCTTTCGCAGCGTTTTCTTCCACTTTCTGCCCATGTTCATCGCTGCCGGTCAAAAAAAAGACATCCTCGCCCAGCAAACGGTGAAAACGTGCCAGCGTATCCGCCATAATGGAGCAATAAGCATGCCCGACATGCGGATTGCCGCTGGTATAGTAGATGGGTGTTGTAACATAATAGGTCTTGCTCATCCATTCACGCTCCTTTATTGATTCGATAGATACCCTGATTTTAGCCTTGCATCATAAAAAAAACCCTCACCCGATAAGGGGCGAGAGGTCGCGGTACCACCCTTGTTCGATACCCGTCTTTGTCAAGCGCAAGCATCCTTCCGAATGCGGCAAGCCGGCACAGCCTTCGCTGCCGCTTACCGCGGCTTGATAACGCAAGCCAGACGTCAATCATAAACCAGCTCTCCGCTGAATCACTCTTGCTGCTCCGGGACCATCTTCAGGTTCGTTCGCCGATCTGTTTTCAGCCAGCCAGACTCTCTGTGCGGCAAAGGGCGCCTTACTCTTCTCATCATTGCTTTCTTAAAAAGATTATACTGTCTGTCGAACAAACTGTCAAGCGCTAATTCATTGCCACAATCGATCCGCACTTTCCTCTCCGGTTCCAACGCAAAAATCAAATCCCGGCTGCTTTTCTGCCTGCTCAGCACGTTTAAAGTAATTTTATGATAGTTGACAGACTTTTTTAGTGCAAATATCATGTAAAGGGCATTTATTTTATTTAGCTTTGTCTAATTATAACTTTTTATCTAGTTGACTCTTTTTTTATTATTTTCCATCAAAAGGAAACTATTGACTTTCAAACAGGCATAAGGTAAATTTAATTTGAATTTGAAAAACAAAGGAGGTTATATTAAATGAAAGCTACCGGTATTGTGAGAAGAATAGATGAATTAGGACGTATCGTGATTCCCATGGAATTACGCAGAACATTACACATCAGTGAGCGTGATGCTTTGGAAATTTTCACCGAAGAAGACACCATCATCCTGAAAAAGTTTTCCGCCAGCTGCGCGCTTTGCGGGCAGGAAGGAGAACTCCTTCGCTTCAAGGACAAGCATATCTGCTCCAACTGCTTAAAAGAGCTGACAGAATTACACTAATCTGTTTTTGCATAAAATAGAAGTTGATACAAAGCATCCGTCTGAAACGTGCTGCTCTCTCTGTATCAGCTTCTTTTTTTTTAACCGGCTGTTGACGGCTGCGCCACAAGCCTTTGATTCCAGACGCAGGGATCATTTTTCTTTCAGGCAGGTCTGCAAAGCATTGCATCGCTTTTCCCATTCAGTATAGGCTGCTTCGATCAGGGGGGACAATGCGGCATACCGGCGTAAAAGGTCCTGACGTTCCTTTCGTTTGACAAAATCAGGTTCTGCCATGGTCCATTCCAAACCGGTCTTCTCTTTCTCCAGGGCTTCCAACGTTTGTTCGGCTTCCATGATCTGCCTCTCTAACTGTTTGCGCAGGCGCTGTTCCTCCCTGTTTTGTTTGTCTTCCTGCTTCTCCTGTTGAACAGTTACCGTTTGCACCTGATTCAGCGCTGCTTTTTCTTTCGTCAGGAGTTCTGTATAACCGGTCCAGCCGCCTTCCACGACGCGAAAATGACCGTCTTGCATTTCCCAGATTTTTTCCGCGACCTGATCGATAAAATAACGGTCATGGGAGACAAAAATCAGCGTTCCGGGGAAGGTTTGCAGCGCTTCTTCCAGAGCTTCTTTGGCTGCGATATCCAGGTGATTGGTTGGTTCATCCAGCAACAAACAATTGGCACCCTGCACAAATAACTTGGCCAACATCACCCGGCTGCGTTCTCCGCCGCTGAGCGTGCTGACCTGCTTCGTAACTTCTTCTCCGATGATTAAAAAACGCCCTAAAATCGTTCTGGCTTCTTCATTTGTCATTCGCTCGCCGGCCGCCAGTATCTCTTCCAGCACCGTATTGGTCTCTTCCAGATCATCCAGGCTCTGTCGATAGTAGCTCCACTCTGCACCCACACCCCAACGCACTTCCCCGGCCGAAGGCTCAACAAATCCGGTCAAAATAGAAAGCAGCGTGCTTTTCCCTGTGCCGTTCGGTCCGACCAGCGCAATCCGCTCACCGCGGTAAACCGTCAGATTGAGCGGCCCAAACAGACGGCGGTCATAGGTTTTTTCCAGATTCTCCAGGATGATCACCCGATTGGCGCTCTTAAAACGCGGTTTGAACTGCAGTTTCATACCGGCTGCCGCCGCTTTGGGCGCTTCAATGGGGTCGAGACGCGCCAGCATTTTTGCCTTGCTTTTTGCCATCGTCGCTTTGGTGCCATATTGGAATTTATCGATAAACCGCCGCAGCTTTTTTCGCTCTTCTTCCGTTTGCCGATAAATATCTCCCTGACGCCGCAGATTTTCTTTTTTTTGATGAACGAAGGCGCTGTAATTGCCACGGTAGATGGATAGGGTCTGAGATTCGATCTCAAAAATACGGCTGACCACGCGGTCCAGAAAATAACGGTCATGTGAAACTGCCATCACGGCACCCTTATAGGTACGCAGATACTCTTCCAGCCATTCGACTGCCGCGATGTCCAGGTGATTGGTCGGTTCATCCAATAGGAGCAGGTCCGGGTTCTGCAGCAAAACACGGGCCAAAGCGGCACGCATCCTTTGACCGCCCGATAAAGAATCGAGCGGCAGGCTAAAATCGCTTTCGAGAAAGCCGAGTCCAAAAAGGATGGCACGGATCTGACTGTCACAAGTATAGCCGCCATTGGTTTCAAATTCATTCAGCGCTCTGGTATAACGGTCATTGATTTCCGCCAGTTTCTCTTGGTTTCGGTATACTTGCGGTTGGGCCATCTCCTGTTCCAGATTGCGCATGCGCTGTTCCAGTTCATCCAGCTGAGCAAATACAGAACGCATGGATGCCCATAACCGGATGTCTCCGCCTAATTCGTCCTGCTGACGCAGCCAGCCTAAACTGCAGCCGGCTGCTTTGGTTATCAAGGTACTGTCATCCCCATCCGCTTCCAGCTCACCGGTAATGATCCGCAGCAAAGTGGTTTTCCCCGTACCATTACGGCCTACCAGACCGATGCGGTCGCCGGCATTGACATCAAAAGTTGCCCGCTCGAAAATCTTCGTGCTGCCATAATATTTTGCCAGATTATTGACGGCGATCAAACTCAAAAATTCTCACCTCAATTATTCATCGTCATTTTTAATTGGCTGATCAACGACGCTGATCTGTTTTTCGGGTGTCTGCTCCGCTTGCTTTGCTTTCAGCGCATTTTTCTGATTGTTTGCTTCTTCCGCTTGCAAGCGATGCCAGGCTGTCGCTTGCAGATAGCGCTCTTTCATCTGCAAGCGATGAATCGGGCGGGGCCATAAGACTGCCCGCTCCGGTGCGGACCGCATGGCGGCGCCTAAGTTTTCATAGACAGAACTGTTTTCTTTGCTCAGCTGCCGGATCAAAATTTTGACCGCAGCTCTGGTGCTGCTGCCGTCGCGGGGGCAGCAGCTGGAAATCGGTTCGAAGGGGAAAAATCGCCTGGCAGCCCGAATCTCCTTCTCTCTCAGATAGATCAGCGGACGAATGATCGTCAAACCGGCTCGTTCCTGTGCGGTAACCGGCGTAAATGTAGTGATTTGACCGGAATAGAGAATACTCATCAAGAAGGTTTCCACCGCATCGTCATGGTGATGTCCGAGTGCCAGTTTATGATAACCATTGGCAGCGGCAATCCGGTTGATCGCTCCACGGCGAAAAAAGGCGCAGCGCGCACAGGGGCTCTGCCGATGGTCTTGCGTAAAAATAACATCTTTCATCTGCGGCAGCGCTTCAAAGAAAAAAGGAATTGCCATGGCATCGCACAATTCCTGCAGGGCAGGCCGAGGAGACAGCTCAGAAAAACCCGGATCGATCGTAACCGCTGCCAACTCGAACGGAATCAACGAATGCTGTTGGATCACCCAAAGCGCGTACAACAAGAAGCTGGAGTCTTTCCCACCGGAAAGTCCCACCATCACTCTGTCATTCGGTTGCAGCATCTCAAATTCCATGATGGCCCGCCAAATAGGACTGCTATAATTTTTCGGCAGCTGTCGTTGCAACGGTTGCATTTTTCTCAGCTTCTCCTCTGCTTCATTTCATTTTCATGGCTCACTTAACGACGTTTGCGGACGCGATCAGCAAAAAAAGGGTCCTGCCTGTTCGCTCATTTCATAACACTGCAAGATTTCCTTTGTATAGGCCCCGTCTGTTCCATAAATGATCAGTGTCGGTTCCACAAGCAGCCCCGGCTTCCCCTGCAAAACGCCCTCGACAAAAACGAGATTCGGTTTTTGATCGAGTTTGGATTGAATCAGGCGCAAACGCTTCGGTTCAATACCAACGGCTGCCATACCGCTCAGCAAAGCCACCAAACGTTGGGGCCGATAGATGAGAGCCAGGCGTCCCAGCGGTTTTAATACCGCGGCCGCCGACTGCAGCAGCTCGTCCATGCCGCCGTATAGCTCATGACGCGCAATCGCCTGCGCCCGAGCCGGATTGAGCAAGCCGTCTTTCACCGCTTTAAAGGGAGGATTGCTGATCACCAGATCGAATTTTCGCTTGCCCGTTATGGCGGCAGCTGCACAAAAATCAGCCTGCAGAATGGTGATACGATCCTGCAGTGAATTACAGCGGATCGATCGGTTGGCCATGTCCGCCATCTCGCTTTGAATTTCCAATCCTGTGATCCAAAGATCAGCCATCCGGCTGCTTAATAAGAGAGGAATTACACCGCTGCCTGTTCCGAAATCACAAACGGTTGCTCCCGCTTTCAGACTGACCAGACTCGCCAGCAGCACGGCATCCATACCAAAACAGAACCGTCCCGGATGCTGGATAATGCGAAGTCCGGTCCGATTCAATTGATCCAGGCGCTCTCCCGGCAGCAGGAATGGCAGTGCTTGCTCCGTCATTATTGCCTGCTCCCTTTGTTCCCCTGCGGCTCTTCTTCCGGCTGCTTTTTACATTGATTGCATTGGCTGCAATGGCAGCCGCTGTTCTTTTCGATCAGGACGATTTCATCCAGGGAAAATTCGCTTTCCTGATTGGTTTCCGCCAACTTGACACGGACAACCCCCTTGTTGGTGCGAATATGGGTCACGATCCCTTCTCCCATTGTGGTCCCGACTTTACTGCCCACTTCCGGTACCTCCAAACCACCCATGCCATAACCTTCCGATTCGTATTTTAAACAGCAGAGCAGTCTGCCGCAGATTCCGGAAATTTTAGCCGGATTCAGTGAAATATTCTGCTCTTTGGCCATACGAATGGAAACCGGGACAAAATCGCCTAAAAAAGTCGCACAGCAAATCGAACGGCCGCAGGTTCCCAAGCCGCCCATGGCTTTGGCTTCATCCCGCACACCGATCTGACGCAATTCGATTCTGGTATGGAAAACGGATGCTAAATCGCGCACCAATTCTCTGAAATCCACCCGCCCGTCCGCTGTAAAATAGAAGGTCAGTTTACCGCGGTCAAAGGTATATTCCACATCGACCAGTTTCATTTCCAAGCCGTGCGCTTTCACTTTTTCCTGACAGATCCGCAGCGCTTTTTTTTCTTCTTCGCGCAGATCGCGCCATTGTTGCAGATCGTGTTCGCCGGCTTTGCGGATGATTGGTTTCAAAGGCAGCACCGCCTGATTTTCTTCCACACTGCGGCGTTCCAGGACAATCTCACCCATTTCCACCCCGCGGGCGGTTTCCACTATGACGCTATCCCCTGCGGAAAAAACCATCTCCAAAGGATCAAAATAGTATATTTTACCGGCGCTTTTGAAGCGCACACCTACCACTATGGGCATTTTTTTATTCACTTCTCCAATCTATTAACAGTGATTCTGAAGCAGCCAGGGCGGTTACCCGCGCCTGCAGTTGCTGCAGCAGAAGACTGATTTGCTCAATTCGTAAGCCTAATTGCGCTGACGAAAGCGGTTTCATCCGGCAGAGCTGCTGCTGCAGCTGCGGATTCATTAAACGGGCGGCTGAACCTCCTCCGCTTAAAATCAAGCGGTCCCGCAGCAAATCCTGCCATGACCGCCAGAAGATTTGCCAATTGATCCGCTCCCACTTTTCTTTTTCCCGCTCGGCTGTCCAGGCCAAACGCATGGATACACTCCAATTGGGTTCCTCAAAGAACCACTGCACCGCTCTTTCCCATTCCAGGGCAAGATGATCATCCTCAAGCCAGGCCGCCGCCTTGCCAACGCTGCCCTGCGCCATTTTCACGGCGGTCTCCGGTATCCGCAGACCGGGATGCTTTTGCTGTAGGATTTGTCGGATGATTGCTTCCGAAAGCGGCAGAAAACGAATCATCTGACAGCGTGACCGAACGGTTGGCAGGATGCTTTCCGGTTGATGCGAAATTAGAATCAACAAATTATCAGCCGCCGGCTCCTCCAACAGCTTAAGCAGCGCATTGGCGGCCGGCGCTTCCAATTTATCAATGGGATCAATTACAACCACTCTGCGGCGACCCTCATATGGTCTGTGGGCCATCAATGGCTGCAGCTGACGAATTTGTTCAATACTGATGCCGCTCTTGCCTTCCAACGGCTGCAGTGTAAACCAGTCGGGATGACTGCCCTTCTGCAGCTTACGGCAGGAAACACAGGTTCCGCAGCCCAAACCCTCCTGAGTCAGGCAATTGACCGCCAGAGCCAAACACAGCGCCGTTGTTCGCTTGCCGACTCCTTCCGGACCATAAAAAAGATAACTCTGAGCCAATCTTTGCTGTTTCATCGCATGGTTTAAGAGCGTTACCGCATAATCCTGACCGAAAACAGCATCACTCCACATATTTTTCACCACCTCAATAAAAAACACCACCTGTCGCCGCCGCGTTTGAACAGATGTTTTCTTTAACACCTGCGAAACGCCCGCCAACAGATGGCGCTGCACATACCAAACAGTGAGAGATGAGCGACACCTATTGCTTGAAACTGTACATCTCTCGCAATAAATTCTGTATTTCATCAATCAATTCCGCCATCTGACCGTGATCCGGTGCGGATTTTTTTATCTGTGTTTGCAAACGCGTGAGAAGTCTGTCAATATTCCTCTGTAGTACGGGAGCCAGGGGATCAACATAGCGCGGCGGTGCTTCTTCGTCATCCGCTTCTTTTGGTTCCGCAATAGCGGCCCAAAGGGAAAAATCCCGCACTGACCGTTGAAAAGTGCGCCAATCAAGCAAGTCGTATTGTAAAAGCAACTGTTCGCCGCAGACTTCAATTTGCTGCAGCCAAACAGCCGGGTCAATGGGCGGCGGACTTATTTTTATCTGTTGAACGCTTCGTTTCATGCACGCTCAAAACGTTCGACATCGATCACAAAGATGATCGCACCGCCAACCACGACTTCCACCGGGAAAGTAGAAAAAGATTCGATCGTGGACGCCATCGGTGTAATCGGATTGACAATTTGAGTGCGCGCTTCACATTCGTTACGGATAATTTGGCAGACTTCTTCCACTTGTTTATCTTCCACACCGATTAACAGCGTTGTATTTCCGGCTCTTAAGAATCCACCGGTACTGGAGAGGCGAGTGGATCGAAAACCTCCGGCAACCAAAGCATCGGCTGCCTTGCGGGCATCCTGATCCTGAATCACAGCAATCACCATTTTCATAGAAATCCCTCCATTTTCTCCACTCTCACAGGAGTTCTGGCTATTATTATACATGCGGGACTGCCAAACGTCAAGAGACTAAATATAGATTATCACCCTGCGGTCGGGCTCTTCACCGATCGAACGCGAACGCAAGCGATATTGCTCCGCCAATTCATGCTGTAAACGGCGATAATAGGCATCCTGAGGCTGTAATTCCACCGATTTTTGACTTTCCATGACTTTTTCAATCGCCATTTCCGCTTCTTCCAGAGGATCCTGCCAGCCCTCTGGATGGGGAAACTCCCCGTGCTGCGGTTTGCTGCGCACCAATTCGCGCAAAGCAATTTCGATTTGAGCCGTTGTATTCGCCCGGACTGTAATCACCGGGATACCGTTCTGCTGCGCCTGCAAAATCTTCTCCGGCAGACGCCGCAACTGTGACTTCAACGTCAGAAAAACATCGCTGCCCTCCAAATCACGATTGATCTGAATCGGTAAACGGTAATTTCGGATTGCTTTTTCCACCAAATTTCGATTGACGGCGTAAGGGTAAAGGCGGATGACATTGACGAAACGCGCTACCTTCTCCAGATTGCTGCCGTGATCCAAGACAGCCAGATCCTCTTTTTTTTCCGGCAGATCGCTCAGCTGCTCTGTTTGCCACTGACCATCCCCTTGTCTGACTCTGATCTCCGGGCTTGGCTGATGACCGCGCAGCAGCAAATCCACCGTAGCAGCCACATCAAAATGAATCAAAAGCCGGTCCCGGCTCTGCAGCTCGATCAGCAGCTCAAAAGTCGGCGCTTCTTTCCGCTCCAGGACGGATTTTTGCGTGCCGCGCCGGCGGGCTTCCTCATCACTCAGCGTTACCGTCTGAATGCCGCCGATCAAATCGGAAAGCGTTGGGTTTTGGATCAAATTCTGCAGGGTGATACCATGCGCGGTGGCCAGTAACTGCACGCCGCGTTCTGCTATCGTTCTGGCGGCGGCAGCTTCCTGCTCGGTACTGATTTCGTCAATCACGACGACTTCCGGCATATGGTTCTCCACCGCTTCAATCATCACGGCGTGTTGGCGCGACACCTGCGGTACCTGCATCCGCCTGGCATGCCCGATCCCCGGATGCGGAATATCACCGTCACCGGCAATTTCATTGGAAGTATCGACTACGATCACCCGTTTCTCCATTTCATCCGCCAATACTCTGGCCGTTTCCCGCAGCATCGTCGTTTTCCCCACACCGGGACGCCCCAGCAATAAAATACTCTTGCCCAGCGCTACCACATCGCGGATCGAATTGATCGTGCCGTACATGGCGCGGCCCACCCGCAAGGTCAGGCCAACGATGATCCCCTGTCGGTTGCGGATGGCGGAAATACGATGCAATGTACGTTCGATGCCGGCCCGATTGTCGTCACCAAAGCTGCCAACCCGCCCGACGACATAATCCAGATCATCCCGGGAAACCAAATCCTCACCGAGATAAGAGAAGCGTTCCGGAAATCTGGCTTCCGGCGGTCTGCCTAAATCCATCACAATTTCAATCAAATCGTCCAGAACCTGCTGCAGCAAAAGCTGTCGAATCCTCTCCGGCAGGACAGCAAGCAGCAGCAGCAGTTCTTCTCCGATCTTCTGTTTTTCATCCATCTTGATACACCTTGCTTTTTGTGCTTCGATTATTCCTGATAAACGGAAACGCCGGCGGTATCCACTGCCACGATTACCGGCATCTCCTCTACAAAAAGACGCCGAATCGCTTCCGTCGCCAGATCCTCATAAGCCACCACTTCCACTTGCCTGACCGTTTTCGCCTGCAGCGCCGCGGCGCCGCCTAGCGCTGCGAAATAAACAGCGCCGTATTTTCGCATCGCATCGATCACCACCTGGCTGCGTTTGCCTTTGCCGATCATTCCTTTCAGACCGGCAGCCAGCAGGGCGGGCGTGTAGGGATCCATGCGCCCGCTGGTGGTTGGGCCGATCGAACCGATGATGTGTCCCGGCGGTGTCGGCGCCGGCCCGGCGTAGTAAATGGTCTGATTCTGCAAATCAATCGGCAGGGCGCCGCCGCTTTGCCATGCCGAAAACAGGCGCTGATGAGCCGCATCACGTGCCGTATAGATCCAACCGGTCAGTAAAACTTCATCGCCGGCCCGCAGAGTGCGGATTATCTCATCGGTTAAGGGTAATGTAATTCGCTGCATGACTGATTCACCCTTTCAATGGCTAAATTAGAGAATCCTCGTGCGGTGGCGCGCCACGTGACAATTGAGATTGACCGCCACCGGCAACCCGGCAATATGGGTCGGCGCCCATTCCACCGCCACCTGCAGTGCCGTTGTTTTACCGCCAAAGCCCAGCGGTCCAATGCCCAATTGATTGATTGCGCAGAGCAGTTCCTGCTCCAGATGAGCTATTTCCGCTTCGGGATGAAAGACACCGATTTCACGCAGCAGGGCACGTTTGGCCAGCAGAGTCACCTGTTCCATGGTACCGCCAATACCGACGCCAACGGCCAGCGGCGGACAGGGATTGCCGCCGGCTTTTCTGACCGTATCGAGCACAACCTGCCTGACACCGGCGATTCCCGCGGCAGGCGTCAGCATCGAGAGTGTTCCCATGTTCTCCGAACCAAATCCTTTGGGAGCCACCGTCAAACTGAGTTGTTCTCCGGGGACCAGGCGCAGGTGAATGACCGCCGGCGTATTGTCGCCTGTATTCTTGCGGCTGAGTGGATGTGCCACCGATTTTCGCAAATATCCTTCCCGATATCCGATCCGGACCCCCTCATTGACGGCAGTGACAAAATCACCGCCGGTCAGGTGCAGGTCCTGACCCAGATCGGCAAAGACCACCGCCATGCCGGTATCCTGGCAGATCGCCATTTTCTCCTGACGGGCAATGGCTGCATTCTCCAGCAAACGCTGCAAAACGCTCCTGGCCAGCGGCAGCTCTTCCCGCAGCAAAGCCTGCCGCAGGGCGTTTTCCACATCGCAGCCTAAATCCGTATTTGCTTCCATGCATAAAGCGGCAATCGCTGCCGTGATCTCTGCCACATTTATTTCGCGCATGCGGTTCATCTCCCTTGCATTCTCTGCTCTCAGTCTACAGAAAAAAAAGCAAAAATGCAAGGGAAATCGAAAAAGAGAATCACCGGTCAAGTGCTTTGACGCTGCCGATGATTCTCCGCAGGACTTTCTGCGCCGTTTATTCTTTTTTGCCGACCGTTGCCAGATAAACGGGAAAACGGCTGACGCCGTCGATGCCTAAAACAGCGCTCAAGGCATCATCATCAAAGGCGGCGATGGCGCAGCAGCCCGAACCAATCGCCTCACATGCCAAATAAAGGTTTTGACAGACATGTCCGGCATCCAAATGAATATAGCGGAACGAACGTTCGGCATAACGCCAGACATGACGGTAAATCTCGGCTGCCCAGAAAAAAGTCACCGCCGAATTTTTGACCATAACCTGACGGGAACAGGCTTGGGTGAGATCCCCGGCCAAAGTTTCCGCCACGGACAGCTGAATCAGTGTATGGTCCAAAGCCGCATATTGATAGAGACCGGGCGGCAGCGTTTCGACCCGGTTGACTAAAAGATACGTTTCA
>JAJFTT010000072.1 GCA_021372785.1 Negativicutes bacterium
CCCTTGGTACACCCTTGGTACACCCTTGGTACACCCTTGGTACACCCTTGGTACATGGTGGGCCATCAGGGATTCGAACCCCGGACAGGCTGATTAAGAGTCAGCTGCTCTACCAGCTGAGCTAATGACCCATAACTGGAACACGATGTATACTAACATAATTTGAAACGCTTGTAAAGAGAAAATTGCTTGTTTTATTTCAGGGTTTCACTTTATTTTCTGTTCCCTCTTGACAAAAAACTCATTTTCGGTTATACTACCGAAGTCAGTTGATTAGTCGACAGGATATCGCGGGGTAGAGCAGTCTGGTAGCTCGTCGGGCTCATAACCCGGAGGTCATAGGTTCAAATCCTATCCCCGCAACCATTCTTTTGGCGGAGTAGCTCAGCTGGCAGAGCAAGCGGTTCATACCCGCTGTGTCGTTGGTTCGATTCCGACTTCCGCCACCATTGTCAATAAAAACCACCGGGCAATGCGCTTCGGCGGTTTTTTTATGTACCTACGCTGCTTTTTTCAAAACAGAGGAAAAATCTCAGCCCTACTAGAAATAAGTTCACAATGAACAGGAAGGGCGGCGGCAGCATGAATAAATTAGACTGTTATATTCTCAATGACTCGGCAGAGCAGCACAGCCATGCTTATGCGCAGATTTTTCTGCCGCTGACCGGCTTCCTGGAACTGCATTGCAAGGATGCCGATTATACCATTCTGCCCAATGAGCTTGGTTTCATTCCACCCGATACCGTGCATCGCTGCCTGTGCAAGAATCAATTACTGACCATCAATATCCCCAACGATATGATCAAGAAGGAAGATATGCAGATCTTATCCAATCAGATTGTGTTTCCCATCAAAGGTCCGCTGATCCCGCTGATTGAGTTGATCAGGGCAGAAATCTCCGGCGGGAAAAACGATAACTCGGTTCGCTATCTTTTCTACTATCTTTATGACAAATTGATTGAAAACCACCGCACCAACTCCATCCGCTATATTCAGGAACATTTCGAAGAAGCCATTAGCGTAGCGGAGCTGGCGAAAATGGAAAACTATAATATCTCTTACTTCAATGAATGGTTCAAACGCCAGACCGGCTGCACACCGGCGAATTACCTGAAACGAGTGAGGATCGAGAAAGCAAAAGAGCTGATTGTCTCCACCGATTATACAATGATGGAAATTGCGCTGCAGGTGGGCTATCATAGCCATGCGGCGTTCAGCAGGGCTTTCAGCAAGACTACCGGGCTTTCACCGGCGCAATATCGCGCCGAACGTTGAAACCGGTCCAGGATCCAACACAACCGCCCCGGGGAGCTGAGTAATCGCGCTCTTTGGGGCGGTCGTTTTTTTGAATTACTTTAGAGTTTGCACCAGTCATGCAGATATTGCTCTTTGCTTAAGGCGGGTTGGAAGCGTTCTTTGACAAATCGCGCTTTCTCCGCCCCATCCGCCAACAGATCAATCAGCGTGCAAACCATCACTTTGGCAGCATCCAGTACGGCATAATCCGGACGAACGATATCAAAATCCACGCCGTGGAAGGTGCCTTTGGCGCCGCCGGTGTTGAAAGCCAGGGTGGGCAGCAGGTTCGCCACATCATAGGTATCAGTGGATGCGCCGAAACCGTCGCGCTCACAGTGGTCAGCACCGAAAATCTCTTTCAGATTTTCAAAGCCCAAATCTTTCAACTCCTGCGATTCATAGGGGCACATATAGCCGGGGATCTGGGTGATCTCACACTTGGCGCCAATCACGTAGCCGCCAGCCAGAAAAGCGCGGTCGACTTTTTCGGAAGCATCGAGAATTGCCGGCATGTTCTGCCCACGCACATAGGTTTCAATCCGCACATCGGCCGGGATGACATTGACGAGATTGCCGCCTTTGGTGATGATGGGATGCACCCGGATGCCATCCTCATCGCGGAACGTTTCCCGCAGGGCGTCCATCCCGTTAAAGCCGAGCCGGGCGGCAGTCAGAGCGTTGATGCCTTCACTGGGCTGAGCCGCGTGCGACTCCTTGCCGGTATAGCGGATCATTTTACCAACAAAGCCTTTGCCGATGGCGCCACCGCAGTTGGCTTTGATCTGAATCTGCTTTGTTTCTTTCTGACCTTCCGCGGCAGCATCCACTTCCGTTCCCAGCGTATGCTGCGTCAGCACAATATCCACCGCATCGAATTTACCCAGCCGAATGAATTCCTGCTTGCCGCCCAACAACTTAATTTTCCCTTGCTGAATCAGATTTTCGCGGTATTCCAGCTCGACAAATTCTTCACTCGGCACGTGCATCAGCGTCACATCGCCATCGAGATACTGCATCACGCCGGATTCTACCAGAGCCGCTGCCACGCCAATCACCGAAGCCGCCTGGGCACAGTGACCGCAGCAATGCGCTGCGCCGGTCAACGGGTCGGCATATTTATGACCAGGCACCAGCACAGCGTCCAATTCCCCCATCACGGCAACATTGATCCCGTGGCTGCGGCCGCTGAGCGGTGTAATGATGCCGGTAATCGCGACTCCATCCTCATACTTCAAACCCAGCCGGTTTAATTGTTCCTTCATCTTCGCCGCCGTCTGGAATTCTTTGTAACCAAGCTCCGGTTCCCGATAAACTGCATCATTGAGAGCGATCAATTCCTCTGCATGCCGGTCGATCACGGTACAGGCTGCTTTTTTCATTTCCTGCACATTCATCTGCATACACCCCTTTCCCTCTTCAGCTTGTTTTCTGTTCTGTTAACCCAACCATTTCGTTTGGCAAATCATACTTTGTCAGGTAAATCATAACAAAAACCGACTGCTTTGTAAAGAAATAATCTATCGTTTTCCTCAAATTTGAAACATTCTTTTCAGCCCGCCTGCCAGCTCCCGTTTCTCCGCTCCCTTTCTCTGCGTCCCACTTGGGCGGTGTTTTTAGCGCATTGGCAGACGTGTTTTTAGACATTCTCTCTTGATCTTCTGCAAATCCGACAGGTGCAGGTCTTAATTTTCTCTTGACATCGCTTGCCCAAAGCCTTATACTGACAAAAAATCACCCGTTACCGGAATGGAAAGGGAAACACCATGCACGCATTACCGACTGATTATTTAGTTGCCGTTGCTGCCAAGGCTTGCAATTCTTCTGCAAGTCTGTTTTCCTATACCTATTTTTATTATTTTAGCAGCCTGCTAAAGAATCGGCGAAGAGTACCTGCAAACTAGGTTTATAGTAATATAAACAAATGCAGCCTCGTCGGTTTCGACGGGGCTGTTTTTTATTTTCCTCGTTATTTTTGCCGGAAGTGGCCATTCTGGCATCAATATAAATCACTTAAGGAGACGAAAGCATGAAACAACATTCTTCGGTTATCATGAAAATTACTTTTGTATTACTCACAGTGACTGCTCTTTTTCTGAGCGGCTGCAATAGCGGAAATTTACCCGCTGCTTCCGCGGCAAAAACCTATCGGATCGGTATCATTCAGTTGGCAGAGCATCCCGCTTTGGATGCAGCCACAGAAGGCTTTCAAGCCACTCTAACTGAAAAACTCGGTGATAAAGTCAGCTTCAATCTGCAAAATGCTCAAGGTGAACAAACCAATTGCACCACCATCGTCAATAAATTCGTTAGCGATAAAGTCGACCTGATCATGGCAAACGCCACCAATGCAGTCAAAGCCGCCCGGGAAGCAACTTCTAAGATTCCCATTGTCGGCACTTCGGTCACAGATTACGTTAATTCCGGTTTGGCAGCTTCCAACGCCAAACCCGGTGCCAATGTCACCGGTGCTTCCGACAATAATCCGGTCTCTGTCCAAGTCGAATTACTGCAGCAGCTCTGTCCGGCTGTGAAAACCGTCGGAATCGTTATTTGTTCTGCAGAAGAGAACTCCAGAATCCAAGCTGATGAAGCCAAAACGGCTCTGGAAGCGGCAGGCTATGCCGTGAAGATCTATACCGTGGCTGACTCCAACGAGATTCAAACGGTAGTAACCAAAGCCTGCGGCGAAGTCGATGCTTTTTATGAACCCAGCGACAATCTGATCGCTTCCAATGTGACGACCATGTCCAATATTACCACCGCGGCCGGTAAACCGGTGATCTGTGCGGAGCAAAGCATGTGCGAAAACGGTTTTCTCGCTACCTATTCTATCAGTTACTATGACCTCGGCTGTCAGGCAGGCAAGATTGCCTATGATATTTTAGTCAACGGCGCCAAACCAGCCAGCACCCCGATCTTTACCTTTGATGCCAGTAATCTTGCTTTGTTTATCAACAAAGCCAACGCAGCTGAACTGGGGATTAAAATACCGGAGACTTTAAAGTAAAAAGCTCCGCGGATAAGGTAAGGTAATGATCATGCAGCTTCTATCATTGATAAATTCTTTACCCGGTGCGATCGCACAAGGATTGATCTGGGGAATTCTGGCGCTCGGGGTAGCGGTTAGTTACAAAATCTTGAATTACGCCGATTTGACGGTGGACGGCAGTCTTTGTACAGGCGGCGCGGTTTGCGCCGTCTGTATCGCGGCAGGAGTCAACCCCTATTTGGCGCTGCTGTTTGCTCTGCTGGCCGGTTTGCTGGCGGGCTTTGTCACCGGTCTTTTACATACAGCGTTAGGGATTCCCGCCATCCTGTCCGGAATTTTAAGCCAATTGGCGCTCTATTCGATTAATATGCGCATCATGAGTAAATCGAACGTGACCATCAGCCGAACCCAATTCACGCTGATTTTGACCAGCGCCGAAGTGAGGCATGCCATTCTGGTCGGGACAATAGCAGCTCTTGCCGTAATCGGTTTGCTTTTTTGGTTTTTTGGCACAGAACTCGGCTACGCCATCCGCGCCACCGGCAACAATGAAGCGATGGCACGGGCGCAGGGCATTAACACAAACACCGCCAAGGTGATCGGGCTTGCTCTTTCCAATGGTTTGGTTGGCTTCGCCGGCGGCTTGCTGGCGCAGTACCAGGGCTGTTCCGATATCAATATGGGTCGCGGCGCCATTGTGATCGGCTTAGCCGCCGTTGTGATCGGCAAAGCAATCCTGGGCAAACGCGAAAACTTGGCGCTCAGGTTTAGCGCAACAGTCTGCGGCGGCATCGCTTACTATATCGTGCTGGCCATCGTGATTTTTGCCGGCCTCTCCACAACGGATCTGAAGTTGTTCTCTGCTATCATCGTCGCTTGTTTTCTTTCTGTGCCTTTTTTGAAAGACAAGTATCTAATGCTGCATCCAAGTAAAGGAGGTAAACCCGCATGTTAAAAATACGTAACATCAGCAAGACCTTTCATGCGGCTACGGTCAATGAAAAGACCGCCCTGCAGCATCTTTCTCTCACCCTGCAGGACGGCGAGTTTGTCAGTGTGATCGGCAGCAATGGCGCCGGCAAATCGACGCTGCTCAACGCCATCGCAGGCACCTTTCTGATCGATCAGGGTAGCCTGGAAATGGATGGAATCGATTTTACTCAGCTTTCCGAAGCCAAACGCGCTGCGTTCCTGGGCAGAGTTTTTCAGGACCCCATGATGGGTACTGCTTCGGAGCTCTGGATCGAAGAAAATTTGGCACTGGCCAATCGGCGCGGCGAGCGGCGCGGTTTAAGCCGCGCGATTACCCGTCAGGAAAGGGAGCATTTTAAACAACTGCTCAAAGAACTTGATTTGGGTCTGGAGGATCGGCTGACCAGCAAAACCGGCCTGCTCTCCGGTGGACAAAGACAAGCCCTGACGCTCTTGATGGCTGTGCTGAAAAAGCCAAAATTACTGCTGCTGGATGAGCACACGGCAGCGCTCGATCCCAAAACCGCAGCCAAAGTCATGGCCATCAGCAATCATTTCATCCGGGAGGAACAGCTTTCCGTTCTGATGGTGACGCATAATATGAAGGATGCCATCGCCAACGGCAATCGCCTGATTATGATGAACAACGGAGAGATTATTTTGGATGTTAACGGCCGCGAAAAGCAGGCACTGACTGTTGAGGATCTGCTGCTGGCTTTCTCGCGCGCCAGCGGCAGGGAATTTGCCAATGATCGTGCACTTTTAGTATAACAATGAAATTGTCTCGCGTTTTTGTTCTTGTCAATGCCACAAAAACGCTTGTCTGTTTATAAATACTAAAAAGCAATCGCCGTTCTCTCACACAGAGCACGGTGATTGCTATTTTTTTGAGTTGCTGCTTCACTCGATGATAAACATGATTTCTCCCGCTCTCAGCATGCCAAGTCTGGAGCGAGCCGCTTCGGCAACATAAGCATCCGTTTGCAAATAAGCCAATTCTTCTTTCAGTTCCGCTTGTTCCTGCAACAAGGCTGCTTTTTCTTCCTGAATCATACGGTACTGCGCTTCCACCTGCTTGATGTTCTGCTCGGTGGCAATGCCCTGGATCAGGAAATAACCCAATGTAATCGAAGCAATTACCAAGAGCAGCTTTTCCCCCAGTTTTTGAAAACGCGGCGCCTTCTGCTCTGTTTTTTTACCGGTGATGGTATAGAATCTGTGTGATGGTATGACGCTTGGCGCCGCTGTCTTTGGGTTCTGCTGATCTTTCATACAGACTCCTCCTTCTCAAATATCATTAAGTTTCAGTTTAGCATGTTATTCTTCATTGTGCAAGTAAAAATTCAGATATAGATACAGAAATGTATTTTCCTGTTACCAGTCAAATGTCACTTCTTGCCGTGTTTCTGATAAAACCTTATACATTTCGGCGGCATCCTCTTTTTTAGGCGCCGCTGTGATGCTGAGAACTTGCACGGTTGTGGTGCGGGAACCGAAATGCAGCGTGATGACATCTCCCACTTTCACCTCCGCCGCCGGTTTTACCGTTCTGCCGTTGAGTTCAATCCGCTGGCTATCCGCAACTTCTTTGGCAAGCGTCCGCCGCTTGATCAAACGCGAAACTTTCAGGAATTTATCGAGCCGCATTGCTTCCCCCTATTCTGCAGCCTTGATCTGCTGCCACAATTCTTCCTGCTCTGTCAGTGTGAGTGAACTGAATACCTTGCCTTGTTGCTGCGCCAGCTGTTCCATTGCCTGAAATCGCCGGCTGAACTTCAGATTCGCCTGCAGTAAAGCCGTTTCCGGCTCCACCTCGAGGAAGCGAGCCAATTTTACGGCGGCAAACAGAAAATCACCGACTTCCTCCCGAACGGCTGCCGGATTGTTTTGCGCGGCTGCCTGTTTTACTTCTGCGCTTTCTTCCTCGATTTTCTGCCAAACATCGCGGATATCCGTCCAATCGAAACCGGTTTTGGCCGCTTTGCTCTGCAGTTTGGCAGACGCCATCAAAGCCGGCAAGGCGGGGGGAATCCCGTCCAGTGCCGAATTGCGCGGTTGATACTTTCGCTCCACGACCTTGATGGCTTCCCAGTTCTGCATTACCTCCGCGCTGTTTTTTACCTGCAGATTACCGAAGACGTGCGGATGACGCCGCTGCATTTTATCACAGATCGCCCGGATGATATCATCCATCGTAAAAGCAGCTTCCTCTTCGCCAATGGCAGCGTGATAAACAACCTGCAGCAGGAGATCGCCCAATTCATCCACCAAAGCCGGTGTATTCCCCTGCTGCACCGCTTCCGCCACCTCGTAAGCTTCTTCAATGGCATAGGGGCGTAAACTGTCATGCGTCTGCTCTCTGTCCCAGGGACAGCCATTTTCACCGCGCAGGCGCTGCATGATCTGCAGCAACGGCTGTAAATCTCCTTTGGTCATCCGCTCTCAAACCCTTTCTTATTATCGCTGCAACAGCAACCTCTTTGATCTACTTCTGTTTGGAAAAACGGTTTAAAATCTTTATCACGGCAGGTCCCAATTTAGGAATACTGCTGAGTTCTTCCCGGTTCAAACCGCCGCTGAGCAGAAGAACGCCGGCGTAGAACAAAACGCCCAGCATCACGCTGCAGCCGGTGGAGATCAGAATGCTGCCAGTGATACGGTGCAGCAGCGGATAGCCAAAATAAACCGTCAAGCCCATCAGGGCGGAACTGATCACCGGCGCAATCAGCAAACCGCGCCAGTCCGGTTTCATTTCGGTATAGCGGTAGACCGCCAGCAAATTCATCGCCACAGCAATGGCAAAACCAATTCCGGTGGCAATCGCCGCTCCGTAAATATTAATGGAGGGAATGCCGCAGAGCAGGAAAGTCAAAATAGATTTCACCGCGACACCAACCAGCATGCTGTAAACCGGTAAACTGATGCGATCAATGCCCTGCAGGATACTGGCAGATGTTTGATAGAGCAGCAAGAAAAGGATCACCCAGGAATAAACCGCAATGATATTACCGGCATTGGCAGAGCCGTAAAGCAATTGCGCCACCGGACCGCTCAGTAGATTCAATCCCAGAGCGGCAGGCAAAGCGATCAGAACACTCAACTTTAAAGCGAGATTGGCGCGGCTGCGCATGGTAACGCCGTCTTTGCGCACCATCGCTTCGGTGATGGAGGGAATCAGAGAAGCGGCTACCGCTACCGTCAGAATACTGGGCATATTGATCAAAGGCCCGGCTTGCCCGGAATAACGTCCGAACAGCGTCGTCGCTTCTTCCACACTGAAGCCGGAAGACTGTAAGCGTCCGGTAATCAAGAGCGTATCCATAAATTGCATCAACGGCCAAATCAAAGAGCCTAAGGTCACCGGAATGGCCAATTTCAGCAAACGCTGTAATACGGTGACAGTTTTTTCTTCCGGCAGCACGGCGGCGCTGACTGACCCGCTCTGTTCTTTTTGGCGGTTCGTTCGCAGATACATCATTAACAGGTAGAGGAAGCCGGCGGCTGCACCTAAGGATACCCCCATGGCAGCACCGGCGGCGGCGGTTTCCAGACCGCGCCCGATCAGTAAGAAGGCGAGCACGAGAATCATTACCACCCGCACCAGTTGTTCCACGGTGTCGGACATGGCGCGGGGGATCATATTTTGTTTGCCCTGAAAATAACCGCGGAACGGCGCCATTAAAAAAACAAAGAAGACAGCCGGAGCAATACAGCGCAGCGGCAATAAAGCGCGCGGTTCTTTTAAATTAAACTCAATCCAATAAGGCGCGCCCAAGCCCAGCAACGCGGCGATCAGCAAACCTAAGACAGCGGAAACCAGCATGGAGAGCCACAATACTTTGCGGGTGCCTTTTTCATCCTGCTCGACGGTTTTCTCGGCGACGATTTTAGAAATTGCCAAGGGCAGCCCGGTCATCCCCACCGTCATGAAAACAAGCGCCAGGTTATAGGCCATTTGGTAAAGACCAATTCCCACATCGCCAATAATTCGGGTCAGAAAAATCCGATAAACCGCCCCCAAGACTCTGGCAAAACCACCGGCAAGGGTAAGAATCATCGTATTCAATAAAAAAGAAGGTTTTTTATCCGATTTCATTGCAATGTCCACCTGTCTGCCTTTTCAATTTCAGCCTGATCCTGTTTGGATGCCGGCTCATAATCATGTTATTTTCGCTGTTGGGTAGTAAGTGACCTTCTTTTTTTGCAGAACAACCTACCTTGACACCATCAAAAAACCGCCCGGCCTGTATTCCGAGCGGTCTCTCGCCTGGTCCGTCTATTACTTATCTTCCACCATGCCGAGCATCGCATTTTTAGCGCTGGTCGGACGGATGTTGGCTTTTTCAACAACGGCTCGCAAGACGGCATTGATCTTGCTGTCAACCATATCTGTCTTGATGGTATCAATGGCTTCTGACAACGGAGTCACCTGATTGCCGTCCAAACGGATGATGTGCCAGCCGAATTCGGTTTTAACCGGCTTGCTGATTTCACCGACTTCGGTCAGCTCAAACAACGCCTTGGTATATTCTGCCACCAAACCGGTCTGTCCATAGTAACCGATCTTGCCGCCATTGGCTTTCGCGGTTGTATCGATGCTGTAGGCGTCGGATAACGCCGCAAAATCCTCACCGGCCGCCAATTTGTCATAAACCAGATTGGCAGTCGCTTCATCGGCTACCAGGATGTGGCTGGAATCTTTTTTAGTATATTTATCCAGCAGATGTTTTTGATAAAATGCCGCAATCTCTTCGTCGGTGTAGACAAGTTCCGCTTTAATTGTCTCACGCAACCGGGTGGTCAGCAAATTTGTGCGGGCGCTGACGGTAAAGTAGTCGCGGGTAATGCCGCCGGCAGTCAATTTCTCATCTAAAATCTGAGCGCCTGTTTTACCGAGCAATTCAGCCAGGCGCGCCGCTTCCGCTGCCGACGCCGACGCATCCGTACTATACAGCGCGGCGCTGTCCATTTCCAATTTGGCATCCGTCGCTGCCTGATAGAGGAAATATAATTCCAGGGATTTTATCGTATCGGCTGCGGCTGCGCTGACCTCCTCGTCGCTCACTTGCAAACCGCGAGCAGTCGCTTCCTGCACCATCAATTTGTCCATAGCCGCATAAGGGGCGATGTTTTCCTGATAATAGACATTATCTACTTTCACCGTAGCGTCATATAAGTAGTACTGACCCAAAAGCGCTTTGGCATCTGCAACAGTAACTTTTTCACCGTTGACGACCACCAGGTTATTTTTCTGATCCAGAGCAAACCAGATTGCTCCGCCTAGAATAGAAATCATCAGGACCAGAATCAGCCACTTCACCCAAGAGGCCAACGGTTTAGTGAGATTGCTTTTTGCTTGATTGCTCAATTTCTACAACTCCCATTCATCTTCGTTTTTACTGTTCTTTAGCATAATACCACAAGTCATTATAAAAGTCTGCTTAATTTTTAGCAATACGTTGGAAGCCCTGCAGGAAAATTTCAATTTGCTGTAACATTCCGGATGTGCTTAAATTACTGGCATCCAGGAGGAATGGCGTCGATTTCCCGGGTTGATACCGCAGCCGTCCATTCATTCCGATGACCAGTAAAGCGGCATCATTGAGTGAATAGCTCACGTTTTCCGTTTTGATCGCAATCACATCATCCGGTTTATAGCTGATTTGACTGACGCCGCAGGCGGACGCTCTGACACGCAGTTTGGCAATTTGGATTAAATTGCGCAGCTGCAGCGGCAAATCACCGAAGCGGTCGATCAATTCATCCACCAATTCCGCCAGTTCCGCTTCGTCTGCCGCCTGAATGCGGCGGTAGAAATCAACTTTATGCCCCGTATCGGCAATATAAGCGGACGGAATAAAGGCATCCACAGGCAATTCCAATAATGTTTCGGTTTTCTTCTTCGTCACGCTGCCCTTTAATTCCTCCACCGCTTCTTTCAGCAATTGAGAATAGTATTCGAATCCCACCGCCGCAACATGGCCATGCTGTTCCGCTCCCAGTAAATTTCCCACGCCGCGCAGTTCAAGATCGCGCAGCGCGATTTTATAGCCTTCCCCCAACTGGCAGAATTCTTTTAAGGCTGCCAGCCGTTTTTCGGAAACTTCCGACAATTGTTTATCGCGCGTGTACATAAAATAGGCATAGCCAACCCGGTTTGAACGCCCGATCCGTCCTCTCAGCTGATGCAGTTGGGAGAGTCCGTAGCGATCCGCATCACAGACAATCAGGGTATTGACGTTCGGCATATCCAGACCCGCTTCAATGATTGTGGTGGAGATCAGCACATCATATTCGCCATCGAGAAAATCCGACATGGTTTCGGCCAGTTTTCCCTCCGCCATTTGCCCGTGCGCGATCACCATGCGGACCTGCGGCAGCAGTTGCTCCAGCATATCCTTGAGGACCGGCAGCGCGGCAATCCGGTTATGCACCACAAAAACCTGACCGCCACGCTCCAACTCCCGCTCGATGGCTTCCCGTACCAGCTCCGGATTCCATTCCATCACATACGTCTGCACCGGAAACCGGTTTTCCGGCGGAGTCTCCATCATACTCATATCCCGGATCCCGATTAAAGACATATGCAGAGTACGGGGAATGGGTGTGGCCGAAAGCATCAGCACATCCACATTCGTCTTTAGTTTTTTCAGTTTTTCCTTAGCTGCCACGCCAAAACGCTGCTCTTCATCGATGATCAGCAAACCCAAATCGGCAAATTCAATATCCCTGGAGAGGATCCGATGCGTTCCGATCACGATATCGACTTGCCTGTTTTTCAGTTGGCGAATGGTGTCTTCATTTTCCCGGCTGTTGCGGAAGCGGCTCATCAACGCAACGTTAATCGGAAAATTGGCCAGCCGTTCCCGAAAAGTATTGAAATGCTGTTGGGCCAAGACCGTGGTCGGAACCAAGATCGCCACCTGTTTGCCATCGGCCACTGCTTTAAAGGCGGCACGGAGGGCTACTTCCGTCTTGCCGAAACCAACATCGCCGCAAAGCAGACGCTCCATCGGTCGGGGCTGTTCCATATCCTGCTTAATTTCTTCGACACAGCGCAGCTGATCCTCGGTTTCCTCATAGAGAAAATCATCTTCCATTTCCTGCTGCCAGACGGTATCCTTGGAAAAAGCATAGCCCGGGCTGGCTTGCCGTTTCGCATAGAGCCGCAGCAGATCCGCAGCCATATCCTGTACTGCTTTTTTGACCTTGGCAGTAGTGCGGCTCCATTCCGTACTGTTCAGGGTATTGAGATGCTGCGTCTTGTTCTCGCTGTTGCCGATATATTTCTGAACAAAACCTATTTGATCCACCGGCACATAGAGTTTGTCTTCACCGGCATATTGGATATAAAGATAATCCTTCTGCAAACCCTCCAGAATCAGGGAATGCACACCCAGATAACGGCCGATGCCGTGATTGACATGGACTACCAGATCCCCGATGTTCAGCTCCCGGTAAGTGCGCAGTTTCCGTCCTTCGGCAGACGCTTTGCCGCGCCGTTTTTTAATTTTGGCAAAAAATACGCTGTCCGGCAGGACGGCAAAGCGAATGGAAGACATCTCTATGCCTTCGCTGATAAAACCCTTTTGAACGAGAATCTGACCCGCTTGCGGAGCGGTTGCTGCCGTGGACAAGCTGCTTTCCAATTCATATTCGCGCAGCAGCTCCTGAATCTGCTTCGCCCTTGCCTCGTCTTCCGCCAGGATCAGGATATGGTAGCCGAATTTCCGCCAGCGGGTTAATTCGGAGATCAGATTGGGCAGCACGCCGCGTAGCATGGGTAAGGATTTCATCTGATTGTTGATCACATCCACCGGTTTCAGCCAGACGGGACGGCGCAGCAGCATTGTCATGCTGATGCTGCGCTCGCAGTTGAGTTCCGGCAGCAAATCGTTAAAACTGATCAGGTGCTTCAGCCTGCCGTGCAGCATTTCACCGCGGGCAAAGCTCTGCAGGCAATATTCCTGGATTTCTTCCAGGCGGTGCTCCGCTGTTTCCTGCAAACGGGAGGGTTCATCCAAAAAGACGAGCGGCTTTTGCGGAAAATAGTCCGTCAGATAAACGGTCTGCGCATAAAAGTAAGGCAGATACGGACCCCAGCGCTCATCGATTTCATTCGCATCCAAGCGCTGCAGCAATTCTTCCACCCGCTGCTGCAGTTCGGCTGCCTGCTCCGGCGCCGCGCTTTTACGCAGCCGCGCGAGACTGTCGGCCAAATCGGCCGCAATGGCTTTACGGCCATTTAGTTTCGCGGCCGGCGTCAGGATGAACTCGGCGCCGGGAGAAAGTGTGTATTCCTGAATCGGTTCATAAGAACGCTGATTGACCGGATCAAACAGGCGAATCGAATCGATTTCGTCATCAAAAAGTTCGATGCGCACCGGCAGGGCGTCAATCGCAGCGTAGATATCGATGATACCGCCGCGGCGGGCAAAACTGCCGGGAGTATCAACGGTAACCACCCGTTCATAGCCTTGCGCCACCAACGATTCCATCAAACCCTTCAAGTCCAGCCGGTCACCTGTATGGAGGCTCAGCTGACGGGAGACCATGACCTCGGGCGGCAGCAGCGGCAGCATCAGCGCCTCGATATCGGTCACAACACCGTCCAGTTTCCGATTGAGCAGATCCAAAAGCACTTGCAGCCGCTGGTTGCTGAGATCACGGCTGGCTGCGGCGGAATCATAAAAGAAGCTCTCATTGGCCGGAAAAAAACCGATGCGTTTGTCAGGCAGCAATCCGCAAATATCATCAAAAAGGTTTTGTGCCTGATTATGACCATAACTGACTAGGAGGAAAGGCAACTCCTCCGCCGCCAATAAGGCAACATGCAGGGATTTTTGAGCGGTATCGGATAATCCGTACAGACAAACAGGCCCACGCTGCGCATGCACAGCCCGGGTCAGTTGCATCATTTGTTCAGTTTGATAGAGCGGGGTAAAAGCCTTCAGCAAAGCAAGCCCTCCTTTGAGGAAATTCCGCTTTTTGTTTTGTCAATTTTGTTTGCCATTGAAACCATTAAACTGCGCCATGGCGGCTTCTGTGCCTTTGCTCAGCCAAACCTCGACGATAGCGGGGATGACGGCCAAGACACTGCTCACCGTGTCCCATTCCACTGGCTTAAAACTGCTCAACACATAATCCGCTGAATCGATTCCCGGTGTTTGAGGACCGATACCCAGACGGATGCGGGGGAAAGCATCGCTGTGCAGATGATCGATCAGGGATTTGACGCCGTTGTGTCCGCCGGCACTACCCTGCGGCCGGATGCGGATACGCCCGCAGGGCAGATCAATATCATCGTAGATGACTAAGATATTCTCCGGGGACAGCTGATAAAAACGCTGCCAGGCTCCGACCGCACGACCGCTGTCATTCATGAAGGTAAGGGGTTTGACTAAAATCACTTTTTTCCCGGCGATCTGCCCTTCTCCATAAATCGAACTATTCTTATGCCCGTTCAATGAGATTTTGTACGCACCAGCCACCCGCTCGATAGCTTTAAAGCCAAAGTTATGGCGGGTAGGCGTGTACTGAATGCCGGGATTTCCTAATCCAACCAGCAGATCCATACCATATTGTTCCTTTGCGTCTTATTTAGAATTGAACACTATTCAGGTTTCTTCTCTTCTGTCTTCTTTTCCTTGATCATTTCCGGTTCGGCAGGAGTTTCGCTTTCCGTGACAGCCGCTTCTTCGGCCAACGAACTTACAATCGCAAGCACCATCATGCCGTCAATATCCAGCGTTACATCGGCCGGCAGAACAATGTCTTTGGCGTAAACCACTTCGTTGATCCCCAGATTTGAGATGTCAACTTCAACGCGATCCGGCAAAGCGGCAGGCAAGCAGGAAATTTCGATTTGATGAATCTGAATTTCAAAGATGCCGCCATTTTTAACGCCGACAGGACTGCCGACAAAAGAGATCGGCATCCTGAAGCTTTGCACCACATTCATCTCCATCTGATGCAGATCGACATGCACATAGCGGCGGTGAACGGGATGTTTTTGAATTTCCGTCACATAGACGGTCTTTTTTTCTCCATTGATTTCCAGATCAAATAAACTATGGGCAGAATACTTTGTTATTGCTTTATCGAACTCCGCGTTGTCCAAAGAAACACCCATGGAACCATTGGCAACTTCCGCGCCATAAACGACAGCAGGAATCCTGCCGGCTTTGCGTACGGCTTTAATATGATTCTTGCCGAGTTCTTTTCTGATTTCCGCATGTAAAATCGGTCTTTCCATGATCATAAACCCCTTTCGTTTTCACGAGTTTTTTTTTAACGTCTTAGGCAAGCCATGACTTGCCAAAGACATTCCAGCATGTGAATGCAAATTACCAAAGCACTGAATGCAAATGCATCCATGACCGGAAAATTATATCGTACTCTGAGACAAAAAGCAACTTTTTGTTTCAACAGTTCCTGATAGTTTTCAATTAAACCAATCGTTTGTCTGTTTTTCAGCCCAGACACCGGGTCGGATCATCAATTGTTTGCGCTCGGAATCCACATTTTCCAGAACTAAGAGTGAAGTGAAGTCCTGCACTGATTTTTGGCTGCCGCCCGCGCTGACCAAAAAACCCATACCCACGCATTCCGCCTGGAACTCCAGCATTAAGTCCAGGATGCCTTTGGCAGTACCGCCGCCGCGCAGAAAATCATCCAGAAATAAAACTTTTGCTCCCGGTTTTACCGCCCGCCGCGGCAGGGACATGGTAGCCAGCCGCTTCTGACTGTTCGAGATATAACTGATGCCAATGCTGGTGCCTTCGCTGATCCGGCTGTCGCTGCGCACGATCGCCAACGGCACATTCAGCTGCCGGGCGGTCATCAAGCCAATGGGTATGCCTTTGGTCTCGACAGTGGCAATCAGATCCGGTTTCAAATGACGAAAATGCTGCGCAAAAAACAAACCGACCTGCTGCATCAAAGCCGGATCGCCGATCAGGTCGGTCAAATATAAAAATCCGCCGGGCAGGATGCGTTCCGGAGCATTGATCATCGTGCAGAGGGTTTTCGCTAAGCCGAGTGCCTCCTGAAAGGTAAATACCGGCGTATAAATCACGCCGCCGGTCGCTCCTGTCTGCGTTTCAATGCGTCCCATATTCAATTGGGTGAACGCTTCTTTGATAATCGCCAGATCTTCGCTGATGCTGGACTTGGCAGAATTCAGAGTTTGCGTAAATTGCGTGAGGGGGATCAATTGACTGGGATGATCGATAAGATATTTGGTGATGGCAACGATGCGATCGTTCCGGCGGATCCGCTCCATAGATTCCCTCTTTCTTTCCATCCTCCGTGGTTGACGGCAGCAATGGAATGGTTTAGATTACGAACATTCAACTTAGATTATAACTGAATTGTCCGTAAAGTCAAGGAAAGAAAACCTTGCGGCAGAGAAGATTTGCGGGAAACCGCCCCGGTTGCCGCGCAGCCCGCCACAGCAGGGTCCCGCAAATGGCGGCCACAGGCATGGCCCAAACCAGCCGGCGTATCAGATCCGCACAGCAGTCCACTTGGATCGGTGTTTTCTTAGTTCTGCTAAACTGCCCGCAACGCAGTCTTAAGCCGCCTCTCTCTTTGCCGTAAAACCGTTTTGCTGCAGCGCATCGCAGCAGAGAGTGCCGGCCGGGATTCCCTGCTCAGCGCGCCCGGGATGATATAAAAAAAGAAAGAGCATCTCTCGACGCCCTTTTTTCGCTATTCTTCCGGTTCTTCCGGTTCTTCCTCAATTTCGGCGCCCAGTTCGGTTGTCACGGCTACCCCGCTCCACCAACCCGGCGGCGTCAGCTCCTCCACCAATTTGGCGGCCAATTCGGCGTCTTTGGTGATAGCAAAGACGGTTGGTCCGCTGCCGCTCATCAAAGCTTTTTCAGCTCCGGCAAACATCAAACGTTCCTTTAGCTGCTGCAATTCCGGCAGCATGGAAAAGGTTACGCTCTCCAGATGATTGCTCAGGTAATCCGGCAGATGATGCTGATCACCCACCTGTAAGCTGCGGACTAACAATTCCGTCACCGGCGCCGGCAGATGGTCCTGCTGCAGTGAAGTATAAACCAATTTCGTCGAAATGTTTTGCGGCGGTTTAAATAAAGCCAAATGCCATGTTCCCGCAAAAGGAAGCTGTTCCACAATCTCGCCGCGGCCGCTGGCAACCGCCGTCCCGCCCATGATACAAAACGGCATATCCGAACCAAGTTTTGCTGCCATTTTCATTAAATCCGTTTGACTGTAACCCAGCTGCCATAATCGGTTCAAACCAACCAGGGTAGCGGCGCCATCCGCAGATCCGCTGCCCAAGCCGGAAGCAATCGGCAACCGCTTATCCAACCAAATCGAAGCGCCGCGCGGACATCTGCTCACTTCTTTCAAGTAACGGGCTGCCCGCAGAATATCGTTGCTTTCATCCAAGGCCAGGGCGGGAGGGCGCGCCCCCCGCGGGTCCCAGATCAATTCCAGTTTATCGCCTGCCTGAAAGGTGAGAACATCGTACAAAGAAATACTTTGCATTACCATCGATACTTCGTGATAACCATCCGTTCTGCTTCCCAGGACATCCAATGTAAAATTAATCTTTCCTCTGGCACGTACAATGACCGGCATCCCACCAGCTCCTTCGTTGCATCACTGTGATTTGATTCCTGCTCTGAATGACTCAATCGCTTTTTTATCTGTGTTGTGCTTATTTTATCATAAAACAAACAAAACTTCAAGTCATTCTTGCCTGCAACTGCCGGTAGATTGCTTCTCATCTTCTTGCATCTGGTGATGCTTCGTTTGCTTTTTTTTGCTAATCGTGTTTACCGGGGAAAAATTTCCGCCGCAGCGCGATCACCACGATTCCGATCAGCAAAGGAGCAAAGGCGGAATACCGCTGCACAATCGCCTGGAAACCGCCGCTGCCACCATCCACACTCTCCGCCGCGCTTGCTGCAGCCCAAACCACAGCGGCCGGGCTGCTGACAACCATCAGCGATAAAACAATTACCGCAGTCAAAAAAGCCCATTGATTTCTCGGCATCTTCTTTTACACACCTTTCCTTATCAATCATAGGTAAACTTATTTCCTTTCTCAATTCCCCATGCAGCGGAAAAGACCTGCATTCTCTGCCGGAAATTTATCAATTCAGCCGAACTTGCCGGTATGAGCGGGATCCCGGCCAAAAAAGTTTGCCATCGCTGCGGATTTTTGCTATACTGCAAAAAGAGATCAAGAGGAAATGGTGATAAAAGAATGAAGGAGCTCATTTTTGCTGTTCTGGGCGGCGGTTGCGGCTTTGCGTCCTATCATCTGATGAACCTGCTGCCGGCCGCCTGGTTTTCGGAGATTGATGAAGCACCGCATGCGGCCCTGCAAAAAACCATCCGTTGGCCAAGGCTGCCCTGGCTGCCACTCAGTTGTCTGCTGCTTGCTGTTCTGGCGGCGCTGATTGCAAAAGTCTATGCCGGCATTCTGTTCCCGGTTTTAAACACCTTTGCCCTGCTGCTGCTTTGGATGATTGCTTTGTCCGACGCTCGCTTTTCTATCATTCCCGATCAATTCTGCATCGGCCTGGCGGGATTGGGTGTCTTGCGTCTGATGATCGTCAACACCTCCGCCGCCCTCTGGGCCGCCGGCATTGGTCTCGCCGCCGCAGCCTTCCTGCCCTGGTTGGTCGGCTGTCTTTGGTCCGTCCTGCGTCATCAGGAAGCCCTGGGATTCGGGGATGTCAAATTGCTGGCTGCTTTAGCAATTTATTGCGGCTGGCCGGATGTTGGATTGATCTTGTTCATCACACTGTTAACCGCCGGTTTGACTTTTGGAATTCTCCTGCTGTTGAAGCGCCTGCATCTCGGCGACAGCCGACCAATAGGACCTTACATTTGTCTGGCGGCAGCGCTTTGGCTGTTATTTCGGCCGCAGCTGCTCAATCTGATTCAATGGTATCTTAGTTTGATCCGCTTTTAAAGAAAGCGGATCAAATGACGAAAAGAAGCCTGGGCAGTTCAAGTTGAACGCTGCCAGGACTTCTTTTTTCTTTATTCCGCTAAAATTGCATCCACTTTCAAAGCAATTGCCGCGGCAATTTTCTCCATCATCGCATAGTGCTCCGGTTTTAAATCCCGGGCGGAAACGATTTTGCTGAGCGCCGCCTCACTGCCGATCACATCGGCTACCAGCAGGACATCTTTCACCGCTCCGCTGTATTTGACCGTGGCGCGTTCGGCACACGACTTGCTGCAGGCATCCACTGCAATGCAGGGATACTTCCTGGCAAATTCACGTTCTTCTTCGCCGCCGGCGATATACAAGGGCAGGCAAAGCGTTGATACCCGACCCGGACGCAGTTTAGTCATCACATGACGAATCGCTAATCTGGATAAAGTACCGCCTAAGTATTCCTCTCCGCTGCAGGCGAGAACACCCACTTTTTCCGCCATTTACTCTGCCTCCTGCTGGATTGCTTCGACTCGTGCCGCTACTTTGGCCGCCAATTCATCGCTGATCTGCCAGCCTTCCTCCGTCAGATCACTGCCGGTGCCGGGGTTCGCTCCCCGATGATTACGCATCTCATCCACGGAGCGAAATTTACCCCGCACGATACCACCGGCTGCTTCCAGACTGTGAAAAGAACACAAGGCAGCGCAGCCATCAATCGAAATGCAGTTTTTCCCACAAACTTTCGCCGTTACTTCCTCGTCTCCGGTCACAATATGCGCCAGACAAACCGTTTCAGCGTTTGCTGTTGCCAAATGCCCGCTGACTGCCAGGGCAGCTTCTCTCGCCATCAAGCCGTAGACTTTGCCGATCCCGCTGCAGGGTACCACAATTACTTTAGACATGAAACTCGTCCACCTTTCTTTTCAATACCGGAAAGTAACCTGCAAATTGGTGCAGCAGTTCCCGGTCATCTGAAAACGCCGTCAATTTCATTTCCAGAATCCAGCCTTTTTCATAGGGGCTTTGATTGATCAGCTCGGGTGTGTCCAGCAGCGTCTGATTGACCGCAGTAATCACACCGCTGACCGGACTGATAATTTCAAACACGGCTTTGCCGGATTCGATATTTCCGGTTTCCTCAAATTGCTCCACTTGGCTGCCAAGCAGCGGCGGGGTAAAGTAAATGATATCAGAAAGACTATGCTGCACAAAGTCAGTCACACCGATTCTTGCTTTGTCACCAAAAACATAGGCCCAAACATCATTCTCATTGAAATAGAATCCTGGATTATCGGGTATTTTAAAGAGGAACTTGTCTTTCGTATAAGTCTGATAATGCAGCTCGGCAGGGAATTGTAATGCTTCCTCAGCGGCAGCCGGCTGCGCGCCGCTGGCAGACCTACCTATTTTTTCTGCGAGCTGGCCGGCAAATTCAATTTCTGCCGCCGTTAAGCGTAAACGATCGGACAATTCCAGACCATGGACTTTCGCTTCTTCGCTGATGTTGATTTTCTCAGCAATTTTTAAGCCTTTTTCCGCTGCCAATTTGCTGGCACAGCGCGACGAACAGCCGTCGATCACCAAAAGTGGTTTTTCTTCTGTTCGCTTTTTATATTTTGCTTCGGCGACCCGGTAAAACACAGGGCAAATCAGTTCATTTTCTCCCGTTTCGCAAAGCTGCAGAGCCACTTCTCTGGCAACCGACCCGGCTGATTTATCCAAACCATTGCATGGCAACACCGCAAATGATCTAGCCATTGTCTGTTTCCTCCCGGCGCAGTTCTTTGATGGTAGCTGTTGTTGCTTTTTTATCGGGAAAAGAGATCGCATCCGGTCCGCAGGTCTTGGAGCAAGCCCGACAAAAAACAACGCAGTGTTCGGGATTCTGCACGATCAGTTTCGGAGTTGCATTTTCCCGCACGGCAAACACCTGATGCGGACAGAATTTATCGCATTCCAGACAATCATTGCATTTTGCCGGATCGATACGCGGCGCCCAATCAATTTTACTGCGTTCCACACCCATAAAAGTACTTTCGCTCATCTTACAGTTCCTCCTCATAGCCAAGCTGGCTCAAGGCATCCCTGACCTTTTGAAAAGCTTTCTCGTTCGTCAGATCGCGGATATCAAGCATCAGACAATCCGTCTCCAGATTCATCCCGGCCTGCTGGAAGGCTTGCTTAAACATTTTCTTTTGCATATTCGGTGCGCAGGCCGCAATCACGACTTTACGCCTGGCTTGCAGGAAATCGGCTAAAAAGCGATCGCCATCCTCTTCGCAAAGCTGCGGGTGAATAAAAGCATATTCGACCGGCAGTTCGATTCGCACCTGATTGATAAAATCCCAGATATCCATGGCACGAAAACCGGGACACTTGCCTGTGCAGACACACAGGATCAAACCATATCGTTCTTTTTCCATACTAAGTCTCCGCTTCTTTGTTGTTATTCTGGCTGACCAAATGGTTCGTCGCATTTCTTTGTGGAAGTACAGCTTATTTCAAGGCCGGACTGCCTGCCGGATTGCTCATTTTTTTCAGTTTTGACTGTGAATTTATCCCAAAACGTGATGATGGCAAGCGCCTTTTCCGGATCGACGCCATATATCATCTTCTTACCGTCACGCCGCACGTTGACCAAACCACTGTCCGTCAAAAGCTTCATATGATAGGACAGGGTGGATTGGGTGAAGGAAAACGACTTCAGGATTTCACAGGCGCATAACTCTCCGCAGGAAATCAGATCAACAATCTCCAGTCTGGTTTGGTCGGCCAGTGCTTTAAACAGCAAGGCATAAGCTTTTTCCATCACTTTTTACCCCCCCGCTCCCTTCGTCAGTATTTTGCCGGTAAACTACTTGACTGCTTCAATCAGATAAGAAGCGACATAATCTTCGATTTTGCTGCCCGGAATCCAGGCGGCAATGATTTCTTTGCTGTTGTCTCTTGGCGTCAATACCGGCTCCGTGAAGCCGGCTCTTCGCAGCATGCTTTTCAATGTTTCAATCGACTCGGCTCCGGCAATACAACCGGTAATTTTGCTTAAATTCTGTTTTGCCTCTGGCGGTAATTCGACAGTCGCCACCGAATCGGAAACAGATAATCTGCCGCCTTTTTTTAATACCCGGTAGGCTTCCTTGAACACTTGTTCTTTTTCCACGGACAAGTTGATCACACAATTGGAGATGATCACATCGACCGTCGCGTCAGCCACCGGCAAATGCTCGATTTCGCCTAAGCGAAATTCAACATTGGTATAACCGCTTTCTTTTAAATTCTTGCGCGCCAGTTTGATCATCGCAGGTGTCATATCAACGCCGATGACCAAACCTTGCTCGCCAACTTGCCGGCGAGCCAAAAAGCAATCGAAACCACCGCCGCTGCCTAAGTCAAGCACCGTTTCGCCTGGTTTCAATGCGGCAATCGCCAGCGGATTGCCGCAGCCGAGCCCGAGATTGGCCTCCGGCGGCACACTCTTTAAGTCTTCTTCGGTATAACCCAAACGCAAGGAGGCCTCTGTCCTGCCGATTGGGGTGCCATTGCAGTCGCAGCCGTTGCTGCAGCAGCCGGCGGCAGGTTGATTTTTAGCGATACTGCCGTATCTTTTTCGGATTGCTTCACGCACCGTTTCTTTGTCTTTCATTCCAAGTTCCTCCCTGATTGTCTTTTTAGCACTCGTCTTTCGCCGGTTGATGACAGACACAGTCATCATGATCCCCACAGAATAAATGACAGAATTCCCGCAATTCCTGAAAACGCGTTTGATTTAAGGTATAGCGCATCCAAATGCCGTCCTTCTGACCCTCCACCAAACCGCATTCCATCAGTATCTTCATATGGTAAGAAAGTGTTGGCTGACTGATCTGAAAACCCTCTAAAATTGCACAGGCACACATTTCTCCGCACGACAGCATTTCCAGTATTTTCAATCTGGTTTCATCGGCCAGCGCCTTAAACACCGGCACAAATTCCGCATAAGAATATTTCATCATATAACCGTCCTCCGATCTTTACTGATTGAACTTTATCTATCTGTTAAGTATACACATCATATCGAACTTTGTCAATCTATTTACCGGTTATTTTTTGATTCTTTCTTCTTTCTCTGACCATGTCCCAGCGAAAATCGCCGCTGCCAAGACGAACGACACAGACCGTAAATGGAGCAGCGTTTTGTTTATCAGATAATACATATAATTATATTAATAATTATTGTTATATTATGTTGACATTTAATTATAACTATGTTATGATACGGTTGTGGGAAAGATTTGTCACTTCCTCTTCTGTGTGTTATTGATGGGAAAATCGCTGAGCGTGGTCCGCCTGCTGCGGAAATATACTAACGATAGTTAATCAAAGGAAGGAGTTTGAAAATGCAAAGAAAAACCAGTCCTGCTGATCTGCAAACAACGGTAGAGGGGAGCGTTTTCTTCTATCGCTTGATCAGAGCCTTGACAACAGTGCTCGAATGCAGCTTGGCGTTCCGCTTGTTTTTTAAATTACTGGGAGCAGATCCGGCTAATGTTTTTGTCAAAGGAATTTATACTGTTACACAATACATTGTCGGCGCCTTTGACGGGATCTTTCCGGTAACACTGACCACCATCGATGCCTTGCCGCTTTTGGAGCCTGCTACCCTCATCGCGATGCTGGTTACCGGTATCATTGGTATGATTCTCATGCGGCTGGTCCGACCCAGAAGGGTCCGTCCCGAATGGGTGGAATACCCGCCGGCCGATCTTGCCGATCAATCAGTCGATTACCCGGTAAAGAAGAGTTTATCCGATTAACAAATCAAAGCAAAAAAGCGAAGAAATGATTCTCATAAGAAGAAGGAGCGAATGATGTTATATACGATTGCAGTTGTCCTGTTTGTTCTATGGTTACTTGGATTGCTTACTGCGACGGGCGGAAGCCTTTTGCATATTCTCCTGGTCATCGCGGTGATTTTGGTGATTATCCGGTTGCTCCAAGGAAAAAGAGTAATCTAGAGGTTCCTATGGCCTAAGCGTATAGCCAGGGAAAATATTGAGGCAAACGAGCCTCAGCAATATTAAAAAGCAGGCACTGGTCAGTGCCTGCTTTTTTATGTTTATTTTGTTTCACCTGCATTTATTTTTTCAGGTAGTCCCCCAGGAATTTACTGAAAGAACCGGCGGTATCACCAAACATATGTCCGTCGTAATCCGAATAGCCGGCAAGGCTCTTGTCAAAACCTTCCAATGGGAGGAAATTGAAATTGTAATAGGTCAGACCGTATCTTTGCAGCATTTCTGAAAAATACAGGTATGCTTTTTGATAGTTTTCCGGATAAAGCTCCAATGTCTCCTGTGGGACAGGCGTAGTAAAAACCACCAGTTCAATGTCGTTTTCCCGGCAGAAGGCAACCATTTTATCAAAATAGCGATATGAATTACTCAGAATTTTCTTCTCATCCCAAAGAGAGACATTTTGAGACTTTGTTCTCTTGGTATCTTTGACAAATAAGAATCCCTCTTCTTTCAGCTGCTGATAAGAAAGGTCAAACGTAGCCAGACCGTAGTTTTTATAATTCTCCGTCTGTTTCAATTGCAGATTGGCCAGATTCGGCTGCCACTGCAATTGATAATTGAACCAGGGAAATAAAACAGCTCTAAAATCCGCCGAAGTGATTTTTGCCAGAAAATATTCTGCTTTGATCCGGGACCAGGGCATATAATTAAATAATTGGGTATAATAATAAGTATCTATATCCTTATTGATCCAATAAGTGGGATCCAGCTCATAAATCACACGTTCCGGTTTGTGATTTCTGCAGGCCTCTTGCAGAAGATAATAGGAATCTCTGGGATATTCTCCCCAGACACAGAGATTGGTGCTTTTCCGTCCTGTGATACTGTCTACAACCAAAGGATCCACAGCCGAAAAGCCATGCGAAGTGCCAAGAAATAAATCATCACAGGTCGTCGTTTCCAAATTATGCAGCTTAATTCTCATGATGTTATTTGGTATCAGGATGTAATCTAAAATGGAATTGAGCAGCAGGCAAACAGCGAAAAATGTCGCAAAGAGGATTACCCTTTTAGAATTGCGCATAGATAAAGCCTCCTCCGGATGACGACAGCGTTCCGAATGCCGGCAAAGCATATAAAAGCAGCAAATAGACGAGGAAGCGGATAACAGCCGGTTTGGCGCGCAGAACTTCGCCAATCCGAACGCCTTTTTCCTGATAAAAACTGACGATAAAAAGCAAAAGACAGCCAAACAAGACGATATTGTAGAGGCGCGGTCCGATCTGGCTGACCCCTTTCAACATGAGAGTGCCATCCCGGAAATCGGAAAAGTGAAAATCAGTCACCGTTTTCTGCATCAGGGCAAACGCATGCGTCAGATTATCGGCCCGGTCAAAATACCAGCTGATGTTGACCAATAGAAAGGTTCTGAAAATCTGAAACAGATGCCAGACTGTTGATTTAGCAGGAATATGCCAAGCGCTTTTCCATTTCCTGGCGGTCGGCGTCATCAGTCCGCTGAAGCCGATGAGCAGTCCGTTATACAAACCATAGGCGATATATTTCCAGTTCGCGCCGTGCCAGACACCGACGATGAAAAAAACGATGATATTGGCCAGGCAAATCGGCAAAGCGCGCCCCAGATTTTTGCCCAAAAGTTTTCTGGCAAACTTGCCAAAGCGCAGCATCGTTTTGGATAGCGATAAGGGATAAAAGACATAATCCTTCATCCAGGTCCCCAGCGTAATATGCCAGCGATGCCAAAAATCCGCAATGGAAACCGCAAAAAAAGGCCGTTTGAAATTTTCGTCCAACTCAATGCCAAACAGGCTGGCAGCCCCTTTGACGACATCCATACCGCCCGAAAAATCTCCGTAAAGCTGGATGGAATAGCCTAAAACGGCCACTAAAATCGTTGTGCCGCTATATTTTTGATAGTTATTGCCCCAGAAAACCTCGCCAACCACCCGAGCCGCATTATCGGCGATCACCATTTTTTTAAAGAACCCCCAGAGAATCAGCTGCAGGGAACGCTCCATGCGCGGCCAGTTAAACTCATGCTCTTCATAGAGCTGACGCGCCAGCCGATCGAAACGGCCGATGGGGCCCTGCAGAATCTGCGGGAAAAAGGAGACAAACAAAGCAAACCGAAAGGGATTCTTTTCGGCTTCGTATTTTTCCCAATAGACATCGATGATATAACCTGCCGATTGGAAGGTATAGAATGAGATACCCAGCGGCAGCAGAAAGGCCTGGAAGGAAAGCTGCAGATCGAACAAACGATTCATGTTTGCCAGGGTGAAATTCGTATATTTGATTACTGCAAGCATACCGAAATCCAGAAGCAGCATCAGCAGCAGGACGAAGCGTTTCCTTTTCTGTTTCAGCTTCTTTTCGGTTTGACTGTTTTTGATCCGGTCCATCATTCTGCCAGCCAGATAGGATACGCCGGTAGAAAAAAGCAAAAAAGGTACTATTCTGAGGCCGGCAGACGCATAATAGACGTAACTGAAAAGCAGCAGCCATACCCATTGCCATTTTTTTGGTATGCGGTAATAGCCGATCACCGCAGCCAAGAGAAAGAGCGCAAACTTCAAAGAAACTAACGACATCATCTGCCTCCGGATCTAGAAGCGTGGCTCAGACACTACGCCTTAAGACGCTCTACCATTGCCCATAGAGCTTGGGCTGAGTTGAAATTAGCCGGTTTAATATCCATCGGCGTCACATAGACATCAAATTCTTCCTGCAGTTCGGCAACAATTGATAAAATAGCGAAAGAATCCAGAATCTGATTGTCAATGAGTGTATCACACGTTGTATAATCCACCTCCGGATTGATGTCCTCCAGAATAGCGATGATCTTTTTCATTCCTTCTGAATGATCCATGATGATTCCCCTCTCTCAAATCGAATTGAATGGATGGGTAGCAAGACTCGAGCGGACCAGACGGATTCCACCGGCCTGACTATAAAACAAAACGCCGGGAAGGTCGCGGCTCAAGAATAAGTAGATGCCTTCCGTGATCGAGTAAGCGCCTAATTTGCCAAAAACCAAGATATCACCCACGCTCAGCCGCCGTAAGGGGAGCTGTTTGACAATCACATCGCCGGCTGTACACAAGGAGCCGCAGATATGCCAATTCTCTAGCGGAGCGTCGTCCTGCTCTGCCAGATGCAGGATCGGCGGCGTTTTCATGGCCATGGTCTGCCCATAATAATTAATGTGATTGATGCCTCCGTCGATGATGCAGTAATTCTGGTCCTGATTCCGCTTACAATCAACGACGGAAGTGAGATAGTAACCGCAGAGCGCCGTCAGATAGCGTCCCATCTCCAGCATAATCTTGCCGCCGAAACGCATGTTTTGCAGCAAATCGCCGAGAGCAGCCAGCAGTTCTTTGTCATCAACGGCATCATCCTGCGCAAAATAAGGAATGTAGAGACCCGGTCCGTATTCGAGGTTCGTGAAGGTGATATGATAAGAATTCTGCAGCCGAATGCAGAGTTCATCCAAATAGCGCAGTTCTTTGGCGAGCAGCGCGATCTTTTTTTTCTGCGTCCCGGAATAATACTGCAAACCGATCAGCTGCAGGCCGGGATACTCCTGCCGGCGGGATAAAATGCGGCAAATGGTTGCCTCATCCATCCCGAATTGATTGCCGCTGGTCAGGCGCAGGATGATTTTGATGGTTTTCTGCTGTTCCCCGGCACAGCTCGCCAGCAATTGCAGCTGTTGTTCCGATTCGGCTGTAAAGGTCACAGCCGTGTCATAGCTGCGCAATACGCGTTCCATTTCGGCACGCTCTTTATTCACGCCGGATAAAACGATTTGCGCTGCCGGGATGCGGTTCCGCTCGCAAATGGCGAATTCACCCGGAGAGCAAACCTCAAAACGGTCGACTAAGCCGTTCAGGTGATCAACTAAAAAGGGATTGGCTTTCATCGCAAAGCAAAGCCCCGCCGCGCCGTCCAATTGTTGGCGGATCATGGTCAGTCTTTCCGTCAATTCATCCAGTTCGAAAACATAAGCCGGCGTCGGGAATTCCTGCGCAATCCGCGCTAACAGGCTGCGTTCCATTTTTAACTCCTTTTCAAAAGATTCCGCAAAGCCCCCCGGTCAATTTTCCCGTTCCTGCTGATTGGCATGGTTTCCACCCGCAGAAGGGTATTGGGCAGCATATAAACGGGCAATTCGGTTTTCAGCTGCCGGAGGATCAAACCTTTGGTGATATCGCCTTCATAGAAAGCGACAATTTTATTCGTCTCCGCCTCAAAGATGCAGCAGGCTCGTTTGATTTCCGGGATTCGATCCAGACAAGTCTCGATTTCACCCAATTCAATCCGCTGCCCCATGTGTTTGATTTGAAAATCCTTTCTTGAAGCAAAACAAAATTCGCCGCGCTCATTAAAATAAGCCAGATCGCCCGTCCGGTATATCAGTTCCAGAAAATGCGGATTCAACGGATTTTGCACGAAGGCTTTTTCGGTTTGTTCCCGGTTGTTGTAATAACCCAAAGCGAGCGCCGTTCCGGAAACACAGAGTTCACCCTCCTGCTGCTGCGCTGTGATCAGACGGTTGTTTTCATCCAAAAGCATGACCTTTTCATTGGGAAACGCTCGGCCCATGGGCAGAACTTCACCCGGCTGAAACTCACGGTCAATGATATAATAGGTGCAGTTGCAGGTGATCTCGGTAGGCCCGTAGAGATTGACAAATAACGCTTTGGGGTAGACCGCCCGCCATTTATTCAGATGCTTAATCGGCATTACCTCGCCGCTGAATAAAACCTTTCTGATATCCGCCGGGATGCGATATTCAAAGGCATTCAGCGTGGTCAGGATACACAGAGCGGACACCGCCCAAATCAGCGTCGTCACTTTTCTGTCCGCCAGATAATCAAGCAGCTGCATCGGCATGGAAAACAGACGGCGCGGAATGATGACCATCGTGGCTCCGGTTTTCAGCGTGGTATAAATATCTTTGACCGAAACATCAAAATCAAAGGGTGCCTGATTACCGATCACATCTTGCTCTGAGATTTGAAAGAGATCGGGAAAGTAATCCATAAAATCGATGACGGAGCGATGGCTGATCACCACACATTTGGGAACACCGGTGGATCCGGAAGTAAACATGCCATAGAGCGGATCAATGTCCAGCGCCTGCTTTCGGCGCGCCGCCAAGAGCATTTCATCCGGCTGATCCGGCAGCAGCTCTTCGAACGCAAGGATTTCTCCCCTAAAATCCAAACAGGCCAAAGCGTTTTGATTGGTCTTGTCGGTGATGATGACAGACGCTTCCAGCGCCTTGACAATCTGATTCAAGCGGGTGACCGGCTGCTTCACATCCAGCATGACATAAAAACAACCGGCTGACAGAATTCCCATGAACAGGCTTATCGCTGCCACGCTTTTTTCCATGAAAACAGGCACCGCAGAACCGGCAGGGATTTTATTCGCCAAAGCACTGCCAATCCTCTGCGCCCGCTGCCATAACTCCCCGTAGGTACAGAAGGATGTTTCGTCTTCAAATGCTTTTTTATCCGGAAACCGTGCTGCCGAACGCTCTAAATACTCCAGAACACTCTTCGTCATCGTTATCTCCCCGCCGCCCGGATTCTCTGTATGATCCGCCGGCCTTTTCCTTTGCTTACGAATTCACCATAAGCTCTCACACAGTCATCTTTTTTTAGAGTGCAGATCATCACTTCACTCGCTTTTCTTATTCTTACTATAGTATCATTGACTGTTCTGCCTGTCAATAAAATCACAGGTGACCGCTTTTTGCTTTTTTGCGTAAAAGCACGGCACTGACTCCCAAACGAGACAGTCCCGTGCTTTTTTAAAACAAAGACCCGGCTGCGCTTTCCTATAACACCGGTTGTTTTTTTTGGTTTTGGATAAATTGATGCATCGCTGCTGCCGCAATCTTGCCGGCGCCCATCGCCAAGATGACAGTCGCCGCGCCGGTCACCGCGTCACCGCCGGCAAAAACAGCCGGACGGGAGGTTGATCCGTTTGGATCGGCAACAATGCAGCCGTATCGATCGGTCTGTAACCCCGCCGTAGTGGACTTGATCAAAGGATTAGGAGAAGTGCCGATGGCCATGACCACGATATCGCAATCCATTTTGAACTCGCTGCCCTGCAGCGGAACCGGTCTCGCTCTGCCGGAGGCATCCGGTTCGCTCAGCACCATCTCCTGACAAAGAACGCCGCTGACAAAGCCGTTTTCATCGCCGTAAATCTGCAGCGGGCTATGCAGAAATTTAAATTCGATTCCTTCTTCGATGGCGTGTTCCACTTCTTCGCGCCGGGCCGGCAGCTCTTTTTCGGTTCTGCGGTAGACAATCGTAACATTGGCGCCCAGCCGTTTGGCGCAGCGGGCAGAATCCATGGCAACATTGCCGCCGCCGACGACGATAACATTTTTGCCTTTTTGAATCGGCGTGCTGCTGTCGGGCTGATAAGCCTTCATCAGGTTGATGCGGGTCAGAAATTCATTGGCGGAATAGACACCTTTCAGGTTCTCACCTGGAATGTTCATGAAATTCGGCAAACCGGCGCCGGATCCGATAAAGACGGCTTCAAAGCCATATTCCTCCAGTAATTCGTCAATCGTGATCGTTTTGCCGATCACCACATTCGTCTCGACTTGCACGCCCAACGCTTTCAAACTGTCAATTTCTTTTTGCACAATCGCTTTGGGCAGACGGAATTCCGGAATCCCGTAAACAAGCACGCCTCCGGCCAGATGCAGCGCTTCAAAAATGGTAACAGCATAACCGATTTTAGCCAGATCACCGGCGCAGGTGAGACCGGAAGGTCCGGAACCGATCACGGCAACCTTATGCCCGTTGGGCAGCGGCTTCTCGATTTCTCCGCTGACTTGGGCATAATAACAGTCGGCGACAAAGCGTTCCAAACGGCCGATCCCAACCGGCTCGCCTTTGATCGCTCTGACGCAATATTTTTCGCATTGGTTTTCCTGCGGGCAGACACGGCCGCAGACTGCCGGCAAGGAACTGGCCTGATTGATCACATCATAAGCGGCAGCAAAATGGCCTGCTTCCACTTCTTTAATGAAAGCGGGAATATTGATGCTGACCGGACAGCCGTTGACGCAGGGTTTGTTTTTGCAGTTCAGGCAGCGTTTGGCTTCGTCAATCGCCTGCTCCGCCGTATAGCCGAGGGTGACTTCCAAAAAATTCTGATTTCTGACGGCAGGATCTTGCGCAGGCATGGCATTTTTCTTTAAGGATAAATTCGTCAATTTATTCTACCTCCAATTGAAAGAGATGGCAGGTATGTTCGAAAGCCGCTCGTTCAAACGCCTGATACATCGAGGCCCGCGAGATGACTTCGTCAAAATCAACCTGCTGCCCGTCAAAATCCGGACCGTCCACGCAGGCAAATTTGGTTTTGCCGCCAACCGTCAGCCGGCAGCAGCCGCACATACCGGTACCATCGATCATGATCGGGTTCATACTGACAATGGTTTTAATCCCATAGAGTTTCGTCAGCTTACAGACGTATTTCATCATGATCAAAGGGCCGATGGCAATCACTTCATCATATTGTTCACCGCTCTCAAGCAAGGCTTTCAAAGCATCGGTGCCGAAACCCTTTTCACCGTAACTGCCGTCATCCGTCATCATTTTCAATAAACTGCAGGAACACTTGAATTGATCTTCCAAAATGACCAGGTCTTTGCTGCGGAAACCGACGATCGTATGCACTTTTGCACCGAGTTCATGCAGCTTCCTGGCGATCGGATAAGCGATTGCGCAGCCGACACCGCCGCCAACCACAGCCACATTCTTTAAACCGTCAGTTTCGGTCGGTTTGCCGAGCGGACCGACAAAGTCCTGTAAGGAATCACCCACTTTGAGATGATTCAGTTTGGCGGTCGTGGCACCCACAATTTGAAAGATGATGGAAACGCTGCCGCTGCCGCGATCGTAGTCCGCCACGGTCAAAGGAATTCTTTCCCCTTCGGCATCCACGCGCAGGATAATAAACTGTCCCGGTTCCGCTTTTTTCGCGACCAGCGGAGCATAGATATCCATTTGAGTGACGGTAGGGTTCAACTCGATTTTTCTGATGATTTCGAACATATTTTGCCCTCTTTCTCTTGATCAAGTCCTTTTCTACAATTTTGAAACGGAAAGTCGGAATAAATCCGCAAATCAAACAAAGCAGCGGGTGTTCTTTTTTATGACTGCCTTTGCCGCAATCTCTCGGACCTTGCTTTCGCGTGTTCAGCGATCCCGCGTCTTATAGCGGAACGATGATTCCTCTCATATTATAACCCGGATTTTGTAAATTTGAAGTCTTACTGACTATCTTCCAGAGGGAATTTTTGTCATTATTTAATTTTTTCGGTAAATCGCACTGTTCTTGATTTTCAGGGTAAAAAAAAAACAAGTTTCCATGACAAGGGATGCTTGTTTTGTTGGTTTTCAATCTGCGGAACGATTACCGCAACGCAACGCTAACGTTTCTCGTGACAGTAACTGACTCCGCACCCGGACAGGCTGCTGAATTTCGCGCGAATTGCGTATCGAAGTAAAAATAACCGGCACTACGGCAATCCAGCCCAAACCGCTGACACAGTTGGCAGCCCAGGTACCGCCGCAGGTAATCATGATCATGTAAGTGACGCCCTTGCCGCTCAGGGCACCGCCGGCAGCCAAACGGAGCATGAGGGAGGCCGGTTAACGGGTAGATTGGCAGAATGCACGCTGCGGTATTTTGCCGGAGCCAGCCGGCTTTTCAGTTGGTCCTGCCTGAATTCACCCTGCCGCTGTAAAATTTATTTCGCTGCCCGTATGTCAGAACCCTTTTGTTTTCTCCGTGAAAATTTGCTTAGTTTCGTTGTAAAAAAGGAGATTTCAAGAACCTTGCGGAAATAAGCAAATAAAACAAACTGAAAGCAAACTGATTTTGGCAGTAAATTCCAAAGGGGGTGCGCAGATCGATGAGTGATATTTTGAAGAACCTCAATCAGCAGCAATTAGAAGCGGTCACTGCAACCGAAGGCTATATTCGGGTGATTGCCGGCGCCGGTTCCGGAAAAACACGGGCTTTGGCGCACCGCTTCGCTTATTTAGTCAATCAAGTCGGTATCATGCCCTCCCATATCCTCTGCGTTACCTTCACCAACAAATCAGCCAATGAAATGAAGCAGCGCATCCGTCTGCTGACCGGCGACAGCGATACCGGTTACATCAGTACCTTCCACAGTTTTTGTGTCTCGGTGCTGCAGGAAGACAGCAACGCGGTATCCTATCCCAAAAGTTTTCTGGTGCTGGATAATTCGGATATTGATGATATGCTGAAGATCATTTATGAAGAGCGCAACCTGACGCTGCGCCATATGACCTTCTCCCGCGCGCGTGAATTGATTGAGATCCGAAAAATCTTGCGAGAACCGGACTATTATGAAGCGATGATTGCGATGTCAATCGATCAGCTGCATCAAAAATACCTGGAGGCCACGGAAACCTTTGAAATCATCTTCTATGGCTATCTCTATCAGGAAAAGAAATGTTTCGGGCTCGATTACAACGATCTGATTAAATACACGCTTTTTATTTTTGACAGCAATGAGGAAATTCGCTTAAAATGGCAGCAGCGACTGGAATATATCATGATCGATGAATATCAGGATATCGATAACCTGCAGTACCGTCTGATGAAGGTGCTGTGTGATTATCATAAAAATCTTTTCATAGTCGGTGATCCGGATCAGACGATTTACACCTGGCGGGGAGCCAATGTGCGGCTGCTGCTCGATTTTGACCGTCAGTTCCCCCAGGTAAAAACGATTCTGATGATGCAGAATTACCGTTCCACCCCACAGATCATTGCGGTTGCCAACTCTTTGATCAGCAAAAATCAAACCAGAATCAAAAAAGACCTGATCGCTACCCGCCCCGCTGGCGCTGCGGTGATTTATCATCATGCCAAAACCGCGCAATTGGAGGCGCACTGGATTGTGACTCAGATCAAACAGTTGCTCGCTCAGGGCGCGGCTTTGCATGAAATCACCATTCTCTACCGCGCTCATTTTCTGACCCGCACTTTGGAAGAAGTGTTTCTCAAAGAAGAGCTGCCGTATACGATCTTCAGCGGCGTCCAGTTTTTTAGCCGTATGGAAATCAAGGATACCCTGGCTTATTTACGCCTGATCGTTTTTAAGGATGACCTCTCCTTTCGCCGGGTTGCCAATCTGCCGAAGCGCAACATTGGCGAACGCCGGATGAAATTTCTGCAGAGTTATGCAGAAAAAAACCAATGCTCCCTCTACGCCGCCCTGGAGGGTAATATTGAAGAGGAGATTTTTAAAAATACCAAAGCCAGGCAACTGCTCCGCCTCGTTGAACACTTTGCGGATCGATACCAAACCACAGCGATCTCGGTCCTGCTGAGCGATGTACTGGATCAAAGCGGCTATGAAGCCATGCTGCGCACCGAAGGCAATCAGGAACGTCTGGATAATCTGGCGGAACTGAAGCAATCGGTCTATGATTACGAGGTTTCCTGCGGCGAAGAAAGCACCCTGGAACACTATCTGTCCCATGTCGCCATGCTGACCAATACCGACGCGGTGACCGCTAAGAACACAGTCAAACTGATGACCGTACACACGGCCAAAGGGCTTGAATTTCCTTATGTCTTTCTTTGCGGTCTGGAGGAAGGTGTCTTCCCGTCCAAAAAAACTTCTACTGCGGAAGCTATGGAGGAAGAGCGCCGACTGGCTTTTGTAGCCATCACCCGCGCGGAAAAAGCGCTGTTCCTGACCGATTCCGAGGGCAGCAACCTGGACGGATCTTACCGCTATCCTTCGCGTTTTCTGCTGAATATTGATCAATCTTTGCTGACCTATACGCATGAACTCGATGACAGTCTGATCAAAGATGCCACTTGGCAAATCAGCAACAGTGAGAACCAGCTGCAGGCAAAAAACAGTGACCTCACTTTTCAGACAGGTGACCGCATCATACACAGCATCATGGGCGCCGGCGAAGTGATCGCCATTGACCGTGACCTCGCGGCCTACGTCATCCAGTTTGATCTGTTGGATACGGTGCGAAAAATCAGCTTTAAAGTCCCTCTGACAGCGGAAACGCCAAACGAACGGGAACTTCGGTCCTGATCATCGTCTTTTTTTCATGGTGCTGCGATGCATCGGCAGAATTAAACAGGCAAACAGTCAGCCTGATTCGACTTGCAGGAAAGTCTGCCGATCCGGAAAGGAACAAACGGTTATGCCATCAAAAGCGCGGTTCGGCGCGAGGCGAATCTTAGCGGCCGGTTTTGCCTTGATCATTCTCTGCGGCGCTTTGTTATTAATGCTGCCGCCGGCCAGCAGGAATGGAGAATCCATTCCTTTCCTCAACGCTCTCTTCACCGCCACCTCTGCCACCTGTGTCACGGGTTTGGTTGTCTATGATACCTGGACGCAATTCAGCCTGTTTGGTCAGGTAATCATCCTCTTGCTGGTTCAGATCGGCGGACTCGGTTTTATGACTTTCACCATTCTCTTTTCCATGGCCCTGGGTAAACGGGTCGGCTTGAAAGAGCGCGGTTACTTAATGGAAGCCGTCAGCGCCTTTCAGTTGGGCGGTGTGGTCAGATTAGCCAAACACATTCTGCTTGGCACGCTTTTTTTTGAAAGTCTGGGCGCAATTCTGCTCTTCAGCCGATTTTGGCAGCGTTTTGGTCTGACCGGCGGAATTTGGTTTGCCATTTTCCATTCCGTTTCTGCTTTTTGCAACGCCGGTTTTGATCTGATGGGTTCCATCCGGCCATTCGCTTCTTTTACTCCTTTTGCGAATGACCCTCTTGTCAATCTGACCCTCATCGGTCTGATCATCATCGGTGGCATCGGCTTTGTGATCTGGGACGATCTGCTGAAAAATCGCTGGCATTACGGCAGTTATCTGCTGCATACCAAGGTCACGCTCGTCTCTACCGGCCTCGTTTTATGTGTTTCCGCGGCTTTATTTTATTTTTTGGAAAAAGACGTCTCTTTCGCCGGTCTCAGCGGCGGAGGCAAGCTGCTCGCCGCTCTGTTTCAGGCTGTCACCCCAAGAACGGCAGGCTTCAACACAGTTGACACCGCTGCTCTCAGCCAGGGCGGTTCCCTGCTCACTATGCTGCTGATGGCAATCGGCGCCGCTCCCGGCTCTACCGGCGGCGGTATTAAAATTACTACATTTGTTGTCATTTTATCGGCTGTATGGGCAAATCTGCAACGGCGGGATGACGTTGAAATCTTTCATCGCCGTCTGGAGACAAGTCAGATCAAAAGAGCTTTTCTCAGCGCTGCTTTTTATTTTATCTTGTTGAGCTCGGCTTGTCTGCTGATTTTAGCCACGCAAAATCTGACTCTCAAAGATGCGCTGTTTGAAACATTTTCCGCAATCGGCACGGTGGGACTCAGTATGGGAATCACCCGTGAACTGCTTCCCTTCTCCAAACTGGTGATCATCCTGCTGATGTATGCCGGCCGGGTCGGCAGCTTAACCATTTTTCTAGCCGCTACGGAACATCGCAGCGTCAGCCCCCTGAGAAGCCCGGAAGGTAAAATTATCGTTGGATAGGAGGAATATGATGAGACCAATGCTGGTAATCGGTCTTGGCCATTTCGGCAGCAATCTGGCCCGGAAGCTGACCGAATTGGGTAATGAGGTGATGGCAGTCGATATCGATGAGGAACTGGTGAATAAAATTGCTCCTTTTGTCACCAGAGCCCAAATTGGCGACTGCATGGAAATTGAGGTACTGCAGGCGCTCGATGTCAGGAGTTTTGATGTCTGTTTTGTCTGCATCAGCGATAATTTTCAGTCTTCACTGGAAATTACTTCCTTGTTGAAAGAACTCGGCGCCCGCTGTGTCATCTCCAAAACGGACCGGGAAATTCAAGCGAAGTTTTTACGTAAAATCGGAGCGGATGAGGTGATCTATCCGGAAAGAGACATGGCGCAGCGCACCGCTGTAAAATATAGCATTGCCAATGCTTTTGAGTATTATGAACTGACGCCGGAATATGCCATTCTGGAAATCGCAGTACCGGGAAGCTGGGTTGGCAAGAGTATACGGTCGTTGAATGTGCGCACCGCTCATCATATCAATATCATCGGCGTAAAACGCAACGGTCAAATGACGCCAATAACCAATCCCGATTACGTTTTTATTCAAGAGGAGCATTTGGTGGCTGCCGGCAGTAAAAGCGACCTGCTCCAGCTGCTAAAGAAAAATTAAGAAATCCAAAGCAAGACAAAGCCTTCCTCCCGCAATCAGCCTGTATATTGAAGCTTGATTGCCGCTGCCGCCCATAAAAAAACCTGCCCCAACATCTGCCGGTGCGATCCTCAGACGGCAGATATTTGGCCAGGTTTGTTTACTTCTACGAATCGCTTCAGACTTCCCGGTTGGAGTCTTTCCTTTTTTCATAATGCCTGTTGATAAAATAGCTGAAGTTGCCAAGAATTAAAAAAGCTATGATGATGATATGCCCAAGCGATTGCGCATCCATAGCGGAAACTGCCGAAGCCGGGTGCCCTGCCAACATTTCCAAATAGGCTGCGCCGCCGATCCCTCCGACGACACCTTTCAATAAGCCGGATTGATAATAATTGTAGCATACCGGAGTAGAAACCGCGGTACAAGCCGTGAGTACATCAATACTCTCCGTTGCATACCACATATTGATCCAACCGTGCGGCCCGGGGTCGGTTCCATAGAAAGAAAACACACAGGCAAAATCACTTGCTTTGGTGATTGTCTTCATGATCGGCAGCTCCGACAATTTTGTGCCATATTTGTCGATACCGCCCAAAGCTCCGGAAAGATCTGTTCTTGATTGTTCCATAAATGACTGATAGTTCACAATAAATCCCAGATGCACAACGTCTTGACCATAGACCTTCCCCATTTCTTTGATGATGGGATCGATCCACAGCGAGGACAGGCTGTTGGAATCCGCTGTGGTGGCAATCATCACCACTTTATGTCCCAATTCAAAAGAACGGCGCAGCAGCACTTCGGCAGGCGGTTTTGTTTCTGTCATGGCAGAAGCGCTTGTATCAAAAGAATAGAGTACGACACTATCCGCCGGTAAAGCATTGATGTAGTCCCAGCTGGCCAGCGTAGATTCTTCCGCAGGTACCGGCAAGCCGATCGGAAAAAAAAGAACTCCGGCAATCCCCAGAAACATTGTAAGGTATAAGATACGCTGATCGACTTTCATGAGTCTTTGATACCAGGGCACGGTAATCCCTCCATTTCATTTGGCAGGTTTCCAGCGGCAGGGCATGGCCCGTTGGTACGCTTTGGCTTACATAGGACTCACCTTATTTCGTCTGTAAAATACCCGCAAAAGAATATTTTGCCTGTTAGAGATGAATCATTTATTTTACGACAATTATAATGCTATTCCAACAATATGTCAAGCAAAACAGATCTTTTCTGCTAAAAAATATCACCGGGGCCGGCCGATTGCAAAGCCAGCTCTGCCTGTGGTATCCTTTTCTCCGCTTACCCGAAGTGGATAACCGGAAATTCGATGGCGTTCTGGGAAGGATGATGACCATGAAAAAACAACTTCGGGAAGCTGAATACGACCCTTATACCGGCTTGCGCTTCTATTCCGCCCTGACACACGGGATCGGGGCGCTGCTCGCTTTTGCCGGCACTCTGCTGTTGCTGCAAAAAGCGCGGCGCCTGTCACTGCCGCCGCAGTCGCTGCCGGCTGTGCTGATTTACGGCACATCCGCCGTCTGCCTTTTTACGGCAAGCAGCTTGTATCATAGTCTGCGGACTGGCATTTCCGGGCGTCTGGCTTTGCGAAAGCTGGATCACAGCATGATTTATTGCCTGATTGCCGGCACTTATACCCCCATCTGCTTAGTTTCCCTGGCCGGCAGCGGCGGGGAACTGCTGTTTGCTGTGGTCTGGCTGATTGCACTGGGCGGTACCATTCTCAGTATTTTCTGGATTGGCATGCCGCGCTGGCTTGCTGCCGCCATCTATATCGCAATGGGCTGGCTGGCGGTTTTCGTGATCGGTCCCCTGCTGAGCAGATTGTCTTTGGCAGCCCTTGGCTGGTTATTCGGCGGCGGATTCTTCTACACGGTTGGCGGTGTGCTTTACGCTCTCAAATGGCCCGGCCGCGATCATCCCCGTTTCGGTTTTCACGAAGTGTTTCATGTTTTTGTGGTGCTGGGCAGCATCTGCCATTTTGTCTTGATTTACCAATTTGTTATTTAAGTAACCTCCAGACTGCCAGCCCGTTGGAACCGTTAAAAAAAAAAGCCGCAGCATGATTGTGAACCGCTCCTTACAGTGTAGTCTCGAATTTTTATTCTTGCGAGTATCTACTCTATGGGGGAGCGGTTCAAAGATTTCTGCCGGGGCTCTTTTTTTAATTATTTCTGGCCGGGGGCTTTTATTTCCGGTGGAATCGGGCATTGATAGGGCTGGCCGCCGGTTGCTTCCAGGAATTCCGCTTTGGCTTTGGCGACGGTTTCCGGATCACGCAGCAGATTGCCTGCCGCATCCGCCATCACTTTAGCGGCATAAATCATGCCTTTATGACCGATGCTCATACCGGAGCAGGCAGTGATCTGCCAGCTATGTCCGGGAGCACCCAGATTATCGGTGGCAGTACCGAATGAAGCGCAGGGAACGATATGCTGAACATCACCGACATCGGTCGAACCGCCACCAATTTTTCCGGTGGCAATCATGGGAGAGACATCGGCGGCGATTTCCGTGCCTTCCGGCAGATTCATCTGCTTCAAAGCGGCGGGATACTGGACCGGCTGCTGTTCATTGAGGCGTTTGGCAAAAGCCAGTTCTTCCGCAGTCCAAGCTTCCGGCGGAATTGCCTTCATGCTTTCATACAGGACAGTAGCCAGTACCTTGTTGGGCAGGGTATTATGGCAGCCGCCCAGGAATTCGATTTCCATTTCGGTTTCGGTCATCATCGCAGCACCTTTGCCTACTTTGATCAGCCGTGCATAGACTTCGTCGATGACACTGCGTTTCGGGCCGCGCACATAATACCAAACGGAGGCTTTATCCGGCACAATATTGGGCGCCATGCCGCCTTCTTTGATGACATAGTGAATTCTCACATCGGTTGTGACGTGTTCCCTGAGGTAATTGGCGCCGACATTCATCAATTCCACGGCGTCGAGCGCGCTGCGGCCGTTATGCGGATCGCCGCCGGCATGCGCAGTGCGGCCTCTGAAATGAAAGACGGCAGAGTTAAGACCATTGGAACTATCCAAGCCAACATAGTTGCCGCGGCCGGGATGATACGCCAAAGCCAAATCCAGACCATCAAAAGCGCCGCCGCGTGCCATGAAGGTTTTTCCGGTCAGAACTTCTTCGGCAGGGCAGCCATAGAAGATGATCGTGCCGGACAGGTGATTTTCAATCATTTCCTGCTTTAATCCGATTACGGCACCCAGGGTCGCTACGCCCAGCAAATTATGGCCGCAGCCCTGGCCGGGGGCATTGGGAATCACCGGATCAAGCTCTGTGCCGGCTTTTTGGCTGAGCCCGGGCAAAGCATCGTACTCGGCCAGAAAACCGATGACAGGCTTACCTGAGCCCCAGGAAGCCATAAAAGCAGTAGGCAGGCCGGCGACTTCGTCTTGCAAGCGGAAGCCATCGTCCGCCAGGAATTTTTTCAGGGCGGCTACGGCTTTGTATTCCGTGTAAGCCGGTTCCGGGTTTTCCCAGATGTAGTCGCTGATTTGAATCAGTTCTTTGCGTCTTGCTTCGATCGTCTTTAATGCGATTTCGTTCATCGGAACAACTCCTTTACTTTTATTCAATTTGATTCAACTTGGTACAGAAGATGAAATCAGAACGTTCCGGGGACTCTGACTTCAACCGGAATGGGACATTGATCAGATGCATCCTTGGTTGCTTCAGCAAATTCAGCCCCGGCAGTTTCGATTCGATCCGATTCGCCCAAGCAGCCGGTCGGCCGCTTAAATATTCGTTTTGGCTTTATAAATCATTCCTTTATGACCGGGACCGGAGCCGGCACAAGCGATAATCTGCCGGCAGCACTTCTTTGATGACAGCGACCGCTATGAATTCTTGCTAAGCCGTTTCGGGATTTACCCACAAATAATCATTCAGATCGACCAGATGTGCTCTGCGTTTTTCAATCACTCTTTGCGCAATCTCATTCATTGCATCAACTCCTTTTCTTCTCTTCTCTATTTCTCAAACGCCTTGCGGCATTGAAAACAGTCGGACCAGAAAAGACAGTCCCCATCCGTTCCCATGCTCCTGCGCAGATACGGCAGAACATTTTTCACGCCGCGCTCCCGCCTTGTTCTGCCATCCGTTCAGCCTATTCCGCCGTCACCGTGACTTTTTTCATCTTGTCTCCCTGCCGGAGCGCGTCAACAACTTCCATCCCTCTGCTGACTTCGCCAAACACGGTGTGAACGCCATCCAGGTGCGGAAATGCGTCAAAGCAAATAAAGAATTGACTGCCTCCGGTATCTTTGCCCGCATGTGCCATCGACAAACGGCCCCGGGTCTGTTTATAGGGATTGCCAACCGTCTCGCATTTGATGGTGTAACCGGGACCGCCTGTTCCGGTGCTGTTGGGACAGCCGCCCTGGGCAACAAACCCTTTGATCACGCGATGAAAGGTCAGCCCGTCGTAGAACCCTTTTTTTGCTAAATCGCAGAAATTTTTCACGGTGTTCGGTGCGGCATCATCGAAAAAATCGATTTCGATTTTGCCGCCTTTTTCCATTTCAATGACAGCTTTACTCATTTCAAAAGTTCCTCCTGTGTTTTTCATTCATCAGCCTTGCCGGCTCCTTCCGCAATTGCTCCCTGTTATATTATCCGTTAGACGAAATAATTCCTGCACCGCAGCGGCAAATTCTCTAAAGAGTACTGACCGGCAGTGATGGCAATAACACCCTGCTGCCTTTTCTGCGCTCAAAATTCATTTGCTCCCGGATCCGCGCCTCTTTCGCCAATTGCACAGCATAACCCAGAGCGCGTCCGCAATCGCTGCTGTGATGGGCATCGGAGCCAAAGCTGATCTGACAGTCTAAATCAGCGGCAGCCTGCAACAACCCTAAGGGCGGGCAAATTGTGCCGGCAGGATAGCGGTATAGCAGCCCTGTGTTGATCTCCAGCGCTGTCTGATGCTGCCGTAAGGCAGCTGCAAGCTTTGCATACCAGGGCTGCATATCAATTCCCTGCGGCCAATGCTGAAAAGCCTTACAGGAAAAAGCATGTCCGATAACATCAAACAAATCACTCTCAATTGCCTGCAGTAAAACTTCTTGATACACCGTATACACTTCGTTCACTGCTTTGCCCTGCCACAGTTCCGCTTTGGTATCAAATCCCCAGCCTTGCAGCCAATGCACCGAGCCAATACAATAATCAAACGGATATTGTTTGAGGATCGCGCGCAGCGTTTCCTCTTCACCGGGAAAATAACAAACCTCCAGACCGAGTTTCAAAGGCAGACCCGCTTTTTTGCCGGTTTCGATCAGCGAAACGTACTGATCCAGCGTGTAACAAAAAGACTTGGCACTCTGCAGCAGCCAATTTCTCTGGTAGTTGCCAACCGCCGAATCATCCATGATCACATGGCGCAAATAGATTGCCTGAAATTCTTTGAAATGATGCGTATGCTCGCTGATGCCCAGTTCAGTCACGCCGCGCCTGGCTCCGGCCGCGACAAACTCCTGCAAGTACTCCTGCCGATATTCTCCTCTTTCGAGATGCATGTGATAATCTCTCAAGCTGACACCCCCTTTTTTTGCACCCCGGATCATCTGCTGCAATGGTTCGTCTCTTTGATTCGCGGAACAAAGTAAGCAATCCTTTTTGATCCGGCAGCCGGTGTTTTACCGAAAAATGCAAAGGGCAAGCCCGATCGATTGACAGAGCAACCATCTTCTCCTATAATGAATTCGTATTCACCTTGATTGACTCGGATCACTTAGTCTGTGAGGAGAAAAAATGAAACAAGAACGTGTTATTTTTGCGGATCTGCTCAGAATTACAGCCACCTTTGCTGTCATGCTGCTTCATATCGCCGCCGGTCACTGGGATACGGCCAGCGTATTTTCTGCCGAATGGCATGTTATGAACTTCTATAACAGCGCGGTGCGTTTTTGTGTGCCGATTTTCATTATGGTCAGCGGCATGTTTTTTTTGGATCCCGAACGGAATCTGACTTATCGCAAAATCTACCTGAAATACATCCTGCGGATCGCGGTAGCTTTTCTCTTCTGGTCCGCTGCTTATGCGGCAACCCCTTTGATTCTGCAATGGAGCCGTCACTTACCTATTGATCGGAGCATGCTAAAACAGGCAATCATTTCCTTCCTGACCGGCCATTATCATCTCTGGTTTTTATATATGATTGCCGGATTATATGCCGTCACACCATTTTTACGGAAAATCGTGCGGCATGATCAAACAATGACGCAGTATTTTCTCCTGCTCTCTTTTTTATTCGCATCCGTTGTCCCTCTCATCACCCGGCGCAGCGGCCCGCCGCTCAAATCCATTTTCAATACGATCCTCTCCTATGCGGATTTTAAATTCGTTCTGGGCAACGTAGGTTATTTTGTGGCCGGCCATTATCTCGCTCAATATGCGCTCAGCCGTCGGAAACGTCTGTTCCTCTATGCGCTGGGAGGGTTCGGTTTCCTGGCTACTTTCCTCTTGACCCAGTTCCTGTCCGAACAAGCCGGGTTCGGTGATTTGACTTTCTACCAGTATAATTCGCCGACCGTCGTCCTGCAAAGCATCGCTGTTTTCGTTTTCTTTCAGTCTGTTTTTTTGAACCGCAATTATGCGCCAAAGCTGCTTCCGATTATTTCCGTGCTCTCTTCCTGCAGTTTTGGTATGTATCTGGTGCATCCTTTTATTCTTGCTTTCTTTTCACGCATGGACATTTTTTCCTGTCTCAACAATCCGTTTATCGCCATCCCCCTCTTAGCGCGTCTCGTGTTTGTTTGCAGCTTCCTTGTCAGCTGGCTGCTGCGGCGCATTCCCAAAATCAGCAGCTATATTACTTAGTAGCAAAAGAATGCCGGTTTTTTTGTGCTTCGTCCTGCACCATCTGTCCGGCAGTGTGATGGTATGCCATTTCACTCAGCGACTCTCTCCTTTCATAAGCGAAAACTGCTAAACTGATCGCACTCGATTGAGGAAAAGAGGATGCATTTTTAGAGATGGCCGGAAGAGGTTCCGGTCAATGAGGTAAAAACAAAAGGCCGCTTTTCGTGCATCTTGTTTTTGGTTCTGCTCTTTTTCGTCAAAGGGAAATCAGGATTATTACCGGTTGCATCCGCGCTGCCGGCATTGGACGGAAAGAGCCGGCAATCAGTTTTAGCCTGTATCTCAAATTCAGGCGTTCTTGTGTTTTTAGCGCGGCAAGATAGGCAAATTGCCGCTTTTTAAGCAGGCCCAGCCGGCGTTAACGCATCTGTACACACAAAAAACCTCACTATCGCATAGTGAGGTTTTTTGTGTGTTCAATTACTCTTCGATCAGCTCGACGTTTGCACGCGGAACCACTACGACGTCGCCATTGCGCAGTTTGACATGCATGATACGCACTTTAGCACCGGTTTCAATAACAACCAATTCCGGCGGTAAATCTACGATTTCGGCTAATTGTCCAAAATAAGGTTCACGGATGCAGCGAACAATCGTGCCGGAATCCAAATTACCTTCCAGGTCGATGGTGGATTCGTGAATCACAGCCGCTTCGTTGGGAACAATAATTTCCGGACGCATAACGCCGGCGCGAATTTGCGTGGCGCCATTGATGGAAGCATTTTTGCCTTCCAGGGATTTTAAGAGGTCAAACGTCTTGTTGGCCATCGGAATTTCACCGAAGCCTTCGGTGACGATTAAGGTAAGGGGAATATCTTCATGGCCGGTAATGGCAACGCCAATATCAAAGCCAAGGAAGTCCACCAAATCTTTATCGATGATGCCGCCGGCCACAATACCGCGGGCACCGACGGAAGCTGCTTTTTTGATTGCAGACGCAGTCATCAGGGAGCCGCCGATAATAATTTTGTCTTTGCAATCCGCAGTGATCGCGGGTCCGTCCAGGACTTCGTCAGGACGTTGACTGACCATTTTCAGAACGCCTTCCCGCTCGCCGCCAACGCCAAAAATCCCCTGAATGAAGGCACCTTTGGTTTCTACGGTGACGCCTTCGCGGTCGAGAATCTCAGTAACAGTACCGTTTACATAGGCGTTAATCACAATCGGCATAGCCGGCTCACGAATAATAACCTGACCGGTAACTTCTGATACATGTTCTACCGTGCCGGCAACAGGAGACTTGCATTCGGTCTTGAACAGACCAAAGAATGTTTTTGAGGAGGCAAGAATCTCATCTTTCGCGATGGTGTCTCCAGCCTTCTTTTTCATGTAACCTTCAATATCTTCCGCTTCGCAGCCGAGAATGTTCGCAACATTGATCGATTGGGGATTGCCGGGAATATATGCTTTGGCTACAGGGGTCTCCGGGCTCACTTTGGAACCTTTTTGTACCAGCACTTCGCCTAAAATAGGCAAACGGCGCTTCTTGGAAATTATAGAGGCAGCCGTAACCTTAAGTCCCGGGGTATAAGCATTAGCCATTGATTGCCGCTCCTTTCATACACAATTTGAATTACTTCGATGTCTTCATATAGCGATCCAGAACATCCATGGAATAGATGTCCAGAGCTTTGAACCATTCAAACAATTTCGCAATACGCGTGCTCTTGTCGGTCGGTAAATTGAAAGGACGACGGCCGCGGGCATCAATGATGATACCGCCGGCGACACCACCGCGCACTTTTTTATTGACGGATCGGCCTCTGCCATGGCCCATATCGAAATTGCCGGAAGGAGAGACTTCCACCTCGGCATATTCTGTTTCTCCCAATGGAATGTTAGCCAAAGAACCATACGCCACTTCTTTGGTGATCACTTCGCCATTCGGCATGGTCGCTTTGACAGTGACGCATCTATCACCGTCTTTTTGCGCATTGCCTACCGGGCAGATAGCGGTACCTAAGAAGATCAGACAGTCACGATCGAACACTTCGGCAGCAGCCTTGGGAAGCACTTCGGACAAGACGCCTAATTGCGGAGTCATGAAGATGGAGTCAACGGTTAACTCGGTGAAGCCTTCTAATTGGAAGGAGTCAAGCATCATCAATGCAGCCTGTTGACGACGGGGTGCATGGGATAAAACACCGCCGGAACCGACGATCATACCAAGATCCATCAGATTGATCACAGTATCACTGGAAGAGGAAGTATCAAAAGCTTCGGAAATATCACGCACTTTTTGAACGCCCTTCAGACCGGTGGCTAAGGATTTATGATGGATGAAGGCAAGGCGCAATGCTTCACGGGCCACTGCCTGTTCAATCACCAGTTCATCCAACGTTTGCGGGATGGTAGTAGGACGAATCATCTTATTACGGATACGGTTGCGCAGGTCGGCTTCCTCAATCTCGAAAGGAACCCACCGCATGATATTGTCTACGCCCGCTTCCAACAAAACGTTGCAGATGGAATAGCTCATACCAAGATTAGCGGAAACGGTACGATTGAAGAACTCATGATCATCACCGAAGACGGAGAAGACGTCGGTCGTAGCACCGCCGATATCCACACCAATGATATGGATATTGTACTCAGCTGCGCAGGTCTGAATGATTTTACCAACCGCAGCAGGTGTCGGCATGATCGGTACTTCGGTCCATTGCATTAATTTATTGTAGCCGGGAGCCTGAGCCATAACATGCTCCATGAACAGGTTATGAATTTCTGCGCGTGCCGGTCCAAGATTTTCCGATTCCAGAACAGGACGAAGGTTGTCTACAATACGTAAGTCAACTTTCTTTTCCAGAATGTCGGTAATGTACTTACGGGCTTCTTTATTTCCGGCGTAAATAATCGGAAGCTGAAAGCCAATACCAAGACGCGGTTTCGGTTCAGCGGCAGAAATCAGCTCAGCGATTTCCACAACGTGTGTAACGGTGCCGCCGTCGATACCACCGGATAACAGAATCATATCCGGACGCAGTTGGCGAATGCGTTGAATTTTCTCATAGGCTTTGCGGCCGTCGTCAATGGAAATGACATCCATAACAATAGCGCCGGCGCCTAAAGCAGCACGTTGGGCAGATTCAGCAGTCATAGATTTGACAACACCGGCAACCATCATCTGCAACCCGCCGCCGGCGGAGGAAGTAGACAGATAAATGTCAACACCTGTGCCATCTGCTTGTCTGGGCGTAACAACACCGTCAGGGCCTAAGAATTTACGGCCTACCAGTTCTTCCAATTCATGAACTGCATTGCGGACACCTGCGGTAACATCTTCAAAAGGCGCCTCAACGGTTGTAGGGGATTCACCACGATTGATCAAACGATACGCGCCGTCAATCTTTTCAATCAAGATTGCCTTTGTTGTTGTCGATCCGCAGTCCGTGGCAATAATGGAATTAATCTCGCGAGTTATTGATTCTCGCTTCACTTCATGAGCCATGAACGTTCCTCCTTCTTACCTTAATGGCAAGCCTGACCTTTTCGCAAAAAACACGAAAATGAAACAAGCTGCCGTTAAATACCAAACTCTTTTCGCTTCTTATGAGCCAAAACCCTTCCATGTTGAAAAAGAAACTGATAGTATCAATTTGCACACGCTTTGCTAGTCAATTTCGAGCTTTTACGACTGCATCAATCACCAGAACTTCCACCAGGGTTTTCTGCCTTCGGCAATCGCGCGCTTTTTGGCTTCCTGTTTTTCAATTTTTTCGCGGGCGACCCGTTCATATTCCATACTTTCAATTTTCTCAATCAGCAGTTCGATGTTTTTTCTGTCTTCGAGAAAGAGCGCAATTTCGCGAACATATTGATCATTGACAAAGATATTCAAAAACGGAGCAGCTCCCCAGACGAGCGAACCGCCGATAAAACTAACCGGACGTCCGGCTTCCAAAAAGATGATGGCCGGCGTTGCCATTTGGTATTTATCGATTTTCTTGGCCATATAGTCTACGATAAAATCACGGCGGGAAGGATCGAGTTCATAATAATCCGGTTCTAAAATCGGATTGGGACTGGCAGGAATTTTTTCGTCATTATTTTTACTCATTTGTCTTCACTCCTTTTTGATCCGATTTTTCTCCGGCTTTTTCCTGTGACTCACCCTCGAGTTTCGCAACCACTTCTTCCCTGATCCGGGTATCCTCGCTCTCCATCCGTGCCCGGATTTGTTTCCAGGCAGCCCCGTGATATTCCCGAATCAAGCGCTCTACTTCTTCCCGGTTCTGATCATAATAGACCGGCATGCTGCGCTGAATGCGTGCCCGGATATTACCGCGTTCAAAAAATAATTCTGCCATTTCATCTTCAAAAATAAAGCCTTCAATCGCGATCCAGGGTTTAAACATTTGGTTCGCAAAATTTTTCCAATAAACGCCTTCGGTTGTCACCACATAATAACTGTTCACCAGATGAGATGAGGAATTTCCCAGCAGAACCAATGGAACGACAGCCAGAAAAATCCCGAATTCCGGTATGATTCTAACCGCCAGCAGGCAGAGACAAAGATAGAAGAACACCAAAATTGCCAATTTTTTAGGGCGGGCCCGCCAAGGCCGGCCTTTCCAGTCCAGCAAGATTTCGCCGGGTACTTCTGTCCAGCCGATTTTCCCGTTTTCATCACGGATCTGTTTGTTTTTTTCGGTAGCAGCACTGCTCTGCTTTGAATTTTTCGCCGCATCTTTCTTCTTGCGTTTTGCCAAATTATCACCTTCCGCTTATTTTTTCGCTTGTTTCATGCTCAGTCCGATACGATTTCGCTGCTTGTCCAACGAAATTACCATTACCTCTACGTGATCGCCTACTTTCACCGCACTGGACGGGTGACTGATCCTGTGGCGGGAAATTTCTGATACATGTACCAAGCCGTCCTGATGCACCCCGATATCCACAAAGCAGCCAAAATCAACCACATTACGGACAATACCCTGCAGGATCATGCCAATCTTCACATCTTCCATATTCAGCACATCACGGGAAAAAACGACAGGCGGCAAATCATCTCTGGGATCCCGGCCGGGACGAGCCAGAGCTTCCAGAATATCACGCAGAGTGGGGATACCGATCTGCAAAGCCGTTGCCAAACGTTCAATATCCTGATCGGTCAGCGTTTTCCGGATGGCAGTAAATTCGGAAATTCCCGCCCTGTTCCAATCGATTTTCAGCATCGCCAATAAATCTTTGACAGCAGGATAACTCTCCGGATGAATCGGGGTATTATCGAACGGCTCGTCACCGTCCGTTATGCGCAGGAAACCGGCAGCCTGCACAAAACTTTGCGCACCCAATCCAGCTACCTTCTTCAATTCCGACCGCTTCCTGAAACGCCGGTTTTCTTCCCGATAAGCAACGATATTTTTTGCGACATTTGCCTTCAAACCGGATACATATTGCAGCAGCGAGGGTGAGGCGGTATTCAAATCGACGCCCACATGATTAACAACACTTTCCACTACCGTATCCAGTTTTTTAGCCAATTGTTTTTGATTGACGTCGTGCTGATATAAACCAACCCCAATGCTCTTTGGATCGATTTTCACCAATTCCGCCAAAGGGTCCTGTAAACGGCGGGCTATGGAAATTGCGCTGCGTTCCGAGACATCCAAAGCAGGGAATTCTGCGCCTGCCAATTTCGATGCGGAATAGACCGAGGCTCCCGCTTCGTTGACGATGGTATAAAAGACAGAGCGCGGGATCTTTTTTAAGGTCTCCGCCACAAAAATCTCAGTTTCACGGGAAGCAGTACCGTTGCCAATGGCAAGACAATCGACCTGGTGTTTTTCGATCATTGCGGTCATTTTAGCAGCGGACTGTTCTGTTTCGCGATGCGGCGCTGTTGGATAGATCACTGCCAAATCCAGCAACTTTCCGGTGGTATCGACCACTGCCAGTTTGCATCCCGTGCGAAACGCCGGGTCCACCCCCATGACGACCCGATTGCGCACGGGAGGCTGCAGCAATAAGTTGCGCACATTTTCCGCAAAACTCTCAATGGCATGTATTTCTGCTTTTTCGCTGAGCGCGGTGCGAATATCCCGTTCAATCGAAGGAGCCATCAGGCGATCATAACCATCCGCGGCGGCAGCTGCCACCAATTCCGCGGCGGCCGAACCCCGCGGCGCCTGATAAGCCAGTTGCAGCCGAGTGAGAATCTGATCTCTGGGCGTCAGTAGTTTCAGTTTCAAAAAGCCTTCTGCCTCCCCACGATTCAAAGCCAAAATCCGATGCGGCGGCAGATGTATAACCGGTTCTTCATACTCATAATAGCCGCTAAAGTCACTGACCTTTTCCGCATCGACAGCCTGTGCTTTCAGAATTGCCTGATTAAAGCTGTAATTGCGTACCCAGCTACGCAATTCGGCATCCTCAGCTACTTTTTCCGCCAAAATGTCCTGTGCTCCGGCCAGCGCTGCAGCCACGTCGCGCACAGAATCGTCCCCGGTCAAGAATCTTTCCGCTGCATTTTGTAAGGATTCCGCTGTAAAAAACTGCTGCAGACAAAAAATTGCCAGCGGTTCCAAGCCTTTTTCTTTGGCAATACCGGCTCGCGTCCGGCGTTTGGGACGGTAGGGCAGATAAAGATCTTCCACTTCCTGCAGGATGGCAGCCCGGCTGATTTTGTCACTCAACCCGGCGGTTAATTTGCCCTGCTCCTCAATACTGG
>JAJFTT010000073.1 GCA_021372785.1 Negativicutes bacterium
TTCAGTACCAAGCGATGGAATAATGATAGCATACATAATCATAGGATGGCACAAATGTAGGGAACGGTCTTGACCGTTCCGAAAGGTTAACGCATGGTGAAATCGGCAACGCAAAATGATTGGACGGCGTCGGAACGGAGAACGCGGAACGGTCATGACCGTTCCCTACAATTTACACATCGTGAAACCAGCAATGCAAAATAATGGGACAACGCCAAAAACGGAGAACGCGGAACGGTCAAGACCGTTCCCTACAATTTATGCATCGTGGAATCAGCAATGCTAAATGATGGAGCTACGTTAAGACGAAGTACGCGGAACGGTCTTGACCGTTCCGAAAGCCCCCAAGCATTTCGAATCAACATTTCATGCGATTGTTTTTATCATCAAATGGCGCGACGCACCATTTATGCATCGTGAAATCAGCAAAGCAAAATGATGGAGTTGCGCCAGGACGGAGAATGCGGAACGGTCAAGACCGTTCCCTACAATTTATGCATCGTGAAACCAGCAACGCAAAATAATGGGACGACGTCAGGACGGCGTTGCGGTAACGCAAAACACATGTTCTCTACAGTCTCATGGGGTCCAGGGTCAGGCTTAATTGCATCGATGCGGGCAGCGGATTTTTCTGCAGCACCGCTTTGACGCTTTCCACCAAAACCGGCCGGGTCGGAGCCTCCACCACAATTTGAAAGCGATAGCGTTTCTGGATGCAGAACACCCTTGCCCTGGTTGGTCCCAGCACTTCAATTGTTTGCTCGAATTGGCTGACCAAACTTTTCAGCCAGGTTTCCGCTGCCGTTCCGTCTTCACCGCTGACTAAAATTGTTGCCAAATGCCCGAATGGCGGCAGATGATGTTTCTTGCGCTGCTCTATTTCATCCCGGTAAAAGGATTTGTAATCGTGTTTGCAGACAGCCTGGATGATGGGGTGTTCCGGCGAATAGCTTTGTAAAAAAACCTCGCCCGGAAATTCGCCGCGGCCGGCCCGACCGGAGACCTGCAGCAGCAGTGAAAATGCGTGTTCCCCCGCCAATCCGTCGCTGCCGCGGATCAGGTTGTCGGCCGATAAGATGCCAACGCAGGTGACCAGCGGAAAATCAAAACCTTTGGCAACCATCTGCGTGCCAACCAGGATAGCCGCCTTTGCTTTTTCAAAGCTGCTGACAATGGCGGCGTGACTGCCTCGCTTGCGGGTGCTGTCGCGATCCATGCGATAGATCGGCACCCCCGGGAATGTTTTTTCACACTCCTCCACCACTTTTTCCGTGCCGAGACCAAAAAAGCGAAAGTAGGCGGAACCGCAGTGCGGACAACTGGGCGGCATGTTTTGTTCATAGCCGCAAAGATGACAGCGCAGCCGCTGCGTAGTTCCTTCGTGGTGCTGTATCAGAGGCACTTCGCAGTGCGGACATTCTAAAACATAGCCGCAGGCGCGGCAGAGACTCATGCGGTGAAACCCGCGCCGGTTGTGAAACAGGATGACCTGCTGATTTTGCGCCAGGGTTTGCGTGATCCGCTGTTTTAAGGCTTCGCTGAAGATGGAACGGTTGCCGTTTTTCAGTTCCGAACGCATGTCCACCGGGATAATCCGCGGCAGCCTGGCGTCGCCGATCCGGTCCTGCATTTCCACCAAATGGTATTGCTTCTTTTCCGCCAGGTAAAAGCTCGTGACAGCGGGTGTGGCGGAACCGAAAACGACGGCCGCATGATGATACCGGGCGCGCAGGATGGCTACTTCCCTGGCGTGATATTTGGGATCTTCTTCCTGCTTATAGGTCTGCTCGTGTTCTTCGTCGAGAATAATCAGGCCGATCTTTTCCGCCGGGGCAAAGACAGCGGAGCGCGCGCCCAGTACGACGCAGGTTTCTCCTTTGCGCAGACGCTGCCAAATCTGAGCCCGTTCTCCCCCGCTTAAGCCGCTGTGCCAGATCATCACCCGCTCGCCGAACCGTTCGCGAAATCGGTTGATCATCTGAGCGGTCAGGGAAATTTCCGGTACCAGCATGATGGCGCTCTTGCCGTCCTCCAGCGTTTTGGCAATTGCCTGCAGGTAAACTTCTGTTTTGCCGCTGCTGGTGACGCCATGGATGAGAATCGGCAGCGGATTACGTTGTTTCATGGCTTTCAGAACCATCTGCAGCGCTTGCTGCTGCTGCCCGGTCAGAGTCAGGGCGCTTGGCGGCGGCGTGTCTGCCGTGGGTTCCTGCCAGGTTAAAAATTGCAGCTGCAGGAGTTTTTTTAAGAAAAGACCGGAATATTCCGGCCAGGTTTTTACTTCACGCAGGGAAACCGGTTGTTGATTTTGCAAAAAGCGCTGCCAGAGCAGCCTGATTTTGCCTCTGCCCGGTTGGTCTTCGCGCCGGATGACGACCAGCTGACGATATTCCAGGGCGGAATTGAGTTTGATCTGATCGAGATCGGTTAAAAATCCGGCTTCGCGCAATTGCCTGACCATTTTCTTACCGAAGACAGCCGTTATTTTATCTTCCGCTATGGGCTGCTGCGCCTGATCACACCAGACCAGCGCTTCCTGCAGGGTTTCGCTAAGGGATTCTTCCGCCTCGTTTTCCGCAATTTCGGGGTGAAAATCAAAAGAGCGGCTGACTTTGGCTTTGGCGATCGCCGGCAGTACTGCCTGAAAGGCTGCCGCCCAGCTGCAAAGATAGCGGCCGGCCAGCCAGTCGATCAGCTGCAGCTGTTCCTCGTTGAGAGTCGGTCCGTTTTGATCGAGCAATTGACTGATTGCGCGCATCTGCACATCCGGCAAGGCTTTGTCTTCCGCCACCACAATCCCCCGGCAGCGGCCGCCCTGCAGCGGAACTTCCACTAAGGAGCCGACGCGGAGTTTTGCGCTGAGCTCCGGCGGTACAGAATAAGTCAGGCCGCTCTCCAAAGCAGCCACAACCCGATCCAATTTAACACGCACATATTCCATCTATTCAACCCCATCGCTGAGAGAATCCTCTCGAACCGTCTGCTTTTACCTGCTCAAGAGTCCAAAACCCGGCGTAAAACTGTCGTTATCGCTCCGGCTGACTGATGAGTAAAGCAATTTAAATGTACTACGGATTGGCTGAATTGTCAATCCATTTCTAAAGAGCAGCGGCAGGCTGTCACAACAGAAAAACCGCAGGGGCGTTGCTGTCCCTGCGATTTGTCTATTGGCGGATCAAATCTTTAATTTTCATCAGGCGGGTGGTGGAAGCGCGTTCCTGTTCGGAAAGTTTCATGGAGATGCTCTTGATAGCGGTTTCCAGCTGCGGGATCAAGACATGTTCCAGGGCGTTGACGCGCCTCCTGGTCCGCTCGATCTCTTCGGCCAGTAATTCCACGGAGCGTTCCACGCCGGCCAGTTTGACCATCAGGGAAAGTACTTCGGAGAAAATACCGAGGCTGGTGTCCAGTTCGCTGGAGGTGTTGGCTAAGCCATAGGCATAGACTTCGCCTTCCTGGTGCAGTTCAAACACCGGAGACGTCAGATTGAGCATGCGTTTTTCACTCAGGGTCAGGCTGACTTTTGTTTTGGGAAACATGATGGCTTCTTCCAGCATTTCCGGCGACATCACCGCTCTGGCTACCAGGAAGCTGCGGTAGGCTGTGGTCAGCTTGTCGTCCACTTCCCGGCGCAGATCGCGCGCCTGGCCGGTGAGCGCCAAAAAGGTTTTCATCAGTTCATCGCGTTTGTCCTTCAGGAGCTTATGACCGCGCTTTGCGACGGCTGCTCGTTTTTTTAAGCGCAGCAGCTCCATGCGGGTGGGGTTAACACGAATTTCCATCTTTATTCACCCCGCCTAAGCATCGGTGTCTTTGGGCATATACTTGGCAATATGCTCATCACTTACTCTCTTCAGTTCTTCCACCGGCAGCAGCGCCAGCAGTTGCCAAGCCAAATCAAGCGTTTCGATGATACTGCGGTTTTCATGATCGCCCTGCCGGACAAAACGGTTTTCGAATTCATCGGCGAAGCGATAGAAGCTCTTATCCGCATCGGAAAGGGCGGCTTCCCCCAGGATGACGGCCAGTTCTTTGGCATCTTTGCCGCGGCTGTAGGCTGCGAACAGCTGGTTGAGCACGCCGCTGTGGTCTTCGCGGGTTTTGCCTTTGCCGATGCCTTTGTCTTTCAAACGGGAAAGCGACGGCAGTACGTCAATGGGCGGATAGATGCCTTTGCGGTGCAGTTCGCGTCCCAAGATGATCTGACCTTCGGTAATATAGCCGGTTAAGTCGGGAATCGGATGCGTCTTATCGTCTTCCGGCATGGTCAGAATGGGTATCTGGGTAATAGAACCCGCTTTGCCCTGGATTCTGCCGGCGCGTTCGTAAATAGTGGACAAGTCGGTGTAGAGGTAGCCGGGATAACCGCGGCGGCCGGGAACTTCTTTGCGGGCGGCGGAAATTTCACGCAGCGCTTCGGCATAGTTGGTCATATCGGTGAGGATAACCAAAACATGCATGCCTTTTTCATAGGCGAGATATTCTGCGGCAGTCAGCGCCATACGCGGGGTGGCGATCCGCTCAATGGTGGGGTCATTGGCCAGGTTCATGAACAGAACAGCGCGGTCGATGGCGCCGGTCTTGCGGAAATCGCTGATGAAGTAATCGGCTTCTTCAAAGGTAATTCCCATGGCGGCAAAAACCACGGCGAAACCTTCATTGGTGGAAAGCACCTTGGCCTGGCGGGCAATCTGCGCCGCCAGTTGGGCGTGCGGTAAGCCGGAAGCCGAGAAAATCGGCAGCTTCTGACCGCGCACCAGGGTATTCATGCCGTCAATGGTGGAAATGCCGGTCTCGATGAATTCGGAAGGATAAGCTCTGGCGTAGGGGTTCATCGGGTTGCCGTTGATATCCACCCGCTTTTCCGGAATGATGTTGGGACCGTTATCAATGGGACGGCCGAAACCGTCAAAAACACGGCCCAGCATATCCATGGATACGGGGAGTTCAATGGATTTACCCAGGAAACGCACTTTGCTATCGCGCATGTTGATGCCGGAGGTGCCTTCAAAGATCTGCACCAGGGCTTTGCCTTCCATGGCTTCCAGGACTTTGCCGCGGCGAATCTCACCGTTGGGCAGTTCGATTTCCACCAGTTCTTCGTATTTGACTCCCTCTACTCTCTCCACTAACATTAGGGGGCCGGTTATTTCGGTTATGGTACGGTATTCTTTTTGCATCGTTCTGCCTCCCCCTATTTTAGTTGCGCCTGGATATGGCTTTCGATGGCGTCAAAAGCCGGATCGAGGTCTTTTTCCAAAATGTACTTGGCGCGGGCAATTTCCACCCGCACCGGCAATTTCAGAATTCTTTCCAAGGCAAAGCCGCCGGCCATGGCCAGTTCCGATTCCCGGTAAAAGAACAGGATCAGATGCAGCATGCGGTATTGCTTTTTCAGTGAAGTGTAGGTATCAATTTCGTGGAAGGCGTTTTGATGTAAGAAGTCTTCCCGAATGGATTTGGCGGTCTCCAGGGTCAGACGATCGGAGGGAGAAAGCGCATCCAAACCAACCAAACGCACAATTTCATCCAATTCGGATTCTCTTTGCAGCAGACGCATGGCGTCGCGGCGGGAGTTGGACCATTCCGCATTGACATGGCGGTCAAAGTAAGTATCCATGCGGTCGCTGTAGAGCGAGTAGCTCTGCAGCCAGTCGATGGCGGGGAAATGGCGCGCTTCGGCGAGGCGAGCGGCCAGCGCCCAGAAAACTTTGACGATGCGCAGGGTCGATTGCGTTACCGGTTCGGAAAGATCGCCGCCGGGAGGTGAAACGGCGCCGATGGCGGTTAAGGAGCCTTCGCTGCCGCCTAAGGTAACGACTTTACCAGCGCGTTCGTAGAATTCGGCCAGACGGGAGCCCAGATAAGCCGGGTAACCTTCTTCACCGGGCATTTCTTCCAAACGGCCGGACATTTCACGCAGGGCTTCTGCCCAACGGGAAGTGGAGTCGGCCATTAAGGCGATGGAGAACCCCATATCGCGGTAGTATTCGGCAATGGTGATGCCGGTGTAGATGGAAGCCTCCCGCGCAGCCACAGGCATGTTGGAGGTGTTGGCAATCAACACGGTCCGTTCCATCAGGGGTTCGCCGGAGGTGGGATCTTTTAGTTCGGGGAATTCCAGCAGAACATCGGTCATTTCGTTGCCGCGCTCACCGCAGCCAACATAAACGATGATCTGGGCTTCCGCCCATTTGGCCAGCTGATGCTGCACAACCGTCTTGCCGGAACCGAAAGGACCCGGCACACAGGCGGTGCCGCCTTTGGCAACCGGGAAAAACATATCGATGACACGCTGGCCGCTGGTCAGCGGTTCCGAAGGAGTGAGTTTTTGCTGATACGGCCGCGGACGGCGCACCGGCCAGAGCTGCAGCATGGCGATTTCTTTTTCGCCCTGCGCCGTCTGGATGCGGGCAATCGGTTCGATAACGGTGGCATCACCGGCATAGATCCAGGTCAGGGTGCCGGAAATACCGGGCGGGACCATGATCTTATGCGCTACCAGCACGGTTTCCTGCACGGTACCCAGGGTCTGACCGGCTGTGACTTCGCTGCCGACGGCGGCAACGGGTACAAACTGCCAGACTTTTTCGCGGTCGATGCTGTTCACCTGCACACCGCGCGGAATGAAGTCGCCCGCGATGGAGCGGATCCTGTCCAGCGGGCGCTGAATGCCGTCATAAATGGAGCGAATCAGACCGGGGGCCAGTTCCACGGAAAGCGGTTCGCCGGTGGAAACCACCACTTCACCGGGGCCGAGGCCGGATGTTTCTTCGTAAACCTGAATGGAGGCCTGGTCGTTGCGCATTTCAATGATTTCACCGACCAGTTGTTGTTTACCGACCTTGACCACGTCGTACATTTTGGCATCCTGCATGCCTTTGGCAACGACGAGAGGGCCGGATACTTTGATAATTGTTCCTTGCGATTGAGCAGTATTTGCCATCTATTTTCCCTCTTCCTTGAACAGAATGTCCGCACCGACAGCCTTCTCTACCATGCTGCGCATTCTCTTCATCCCGAGACCCAAATTGCCGCGATTATCGGGTATGATGTTGATAACGGGCAGACTTCTCTCACGGAATTCGCGCAAAAGATCAGGAACCAGGGCGTAGGTTCTTTCGGTCATGAAAATCAGAGCATAGTCTTCCTTCATAACACTCTGCAACGCTGCAGCGGTATCTTCACGGGTGATGACTTCGTAGGTATCGAGACCCAAAGCCCGGAATCCCATGATTGTATCCCGATCACCGATTAATCCGATTTTATACATAACTATCACGCAGCCTTTCGCGGATGACAGCGGTCGCAACATCATTGAGTTTGCCTACCATGATGATGCGGATGTTGCGGACTTCCGTTTCTTTCGCCATCAGGTAGCCGATGACCGGCTCCGGCCCGAGCGATAAGACTTTGGCCTGCTTGACCTGCTGCATAATTTTATCGTCGATCAGTTTTTCCAGCAGAGTCAGCTGCCCCACGGCGAGAAAATCGACAATGCCTTCCCGGACCAATGCGGCATGCGCCGTATGGGCAAAGCCTGTGATGATCTGATCCCATTCCGCATCAAGCAAATCCAGATACTGGGACATGGGGATTACCCCGCCGGGCAGCAGCGACTCGTTGAGGAACTCTTTGTCTCTGCCCATCCGTTTGGCGCGGATCATGCTGCGCAGGTTAGAAAGATCGATTTGATCGATGATGATTTTGGCGTAGAAATCGTAGTGATTCTTTTGGGCTATGCCGGTTAAGGAACTGTAGAGTTCCCGATCCAGGATGGTGTCAATCACCTTGGGATCCTGGCTGGCTGCAAAGGCAAGACGCGCATCGGCTGCCGCTTTGAGATAACGTTCCGGCACGCCCGGGACTGTTTCACCCCGGGCAACGTATTTCATCAATTCAACCGGTACCAAACCCACGTCCATCAGAAGATGATCGAAGTTCTTTGCCTGATACTCGGCTTTTAATAAAACTTTGAGATTGTGCATGTCATATTTGACACAAAATAAATCGGTCAGCGGTTCTTTGGGCAGCATTTTACGAATGAGTTCGTAAACTCTGCGAATTTCACCCGTGGTGACCAATTCAAACTGGTGCGGATCCTTGGCCATCGCCACCAGGTCTGCGTATTCGGTTTCCGCCAAAACATGAAAAGCCTCTTCCGGGGTTTTGGCTTCCAGCATTCGCTGCATTTTGGCCTGATCCAGGAGTTTCATTTCCAGCACCCGGATTCGTCCGACGGCATACGCAAACTTAGAGTCCTGTGACACAGCCATGCCATCAACTCCTTCGTCAACAGCCAAACTGCAATTGCGCCCGCAATTGCAGCCGGTCTGCCGACCGCATTTTCATTTCGTTATTCGTTTTGACCGAAGAGAATTTTAACCACTTGCGGTTCCAGTTCGTCGCGGATCTCTTTGATCAAAGCCGGATAAGTGGCGTTGATTTCAATGTCTTCCGCTCTCAGGATAAAACCACCGCCGGTGATGGCGGTTTGTTCCGACAGCTTTAAGCCGGGTTTACGGCCGCTCATCATCAGCGCCAGATTTACTTTGGCTAAAAAAGACGGGCTGTAGAGCTTACGGTCCTGCTCTTCTACCATAATTTCTTCGTTGCCGGTGACGGCTGCTTCCAATAAGAGTTGTTTCAGCAAGGCCTGGCTCTCTTCCTGAGGTAAGCTGCGCAGTTCGGCTTGTGCCCGGTCAAAGGCACCCTGAATCACTTCCTGCTGCGCCAAGAGCCTGCTTTTGCGGGCTTCCAATTTGGCAATGGATAAGAGAGGCAGCTCGTATTCGTCCGCCTCGCGATTTGCTTGCTGCAGGATTTGCTGACGGCGGATTTCTGCTTCATCCTGTCCCTGCTGCCGGATCGCTGCTGCGCGCACCTGGGCTTCGGAAATCAGTCGGGAGCCTTCTGTCTGACCGTCGAGGATGATTTTGCTTAAAATACTTTCTAAGGACATCTGACCAACCCCTTCAGGTAAACCGTGCTGCCTTTGCAGCAACGGCTTTGCCCTTTACTTTCTTTGATCCTGTTAAACAGCAATGCCGTTGACCAGAAGAATACTGGCAAGTAAGCCCAGAATAGCATAAGTTTCTACCAAAGCGGGAAGAATCAAAGCCTGGCCGGATGCTTCGGGATGTTTTGCCACCACATTCATAGCGGCCACGGAAACGCGTCCCTGCCAGATAGCGGAAATCAAACCGCCAAAGGCAACCGGGACACAGGCGAAGAAGATCTGCCAGCCGGTATCGATGCTGAGCATGGTCACATCGCCGCCCAGGAAGCCGATTTTTAAGATAACCCAGAAAGCAACCAGGAAGCCATAGATACCTTGTGTGCCCGGCAACGCCTGCAACAGCAGTAATTTACCGAATTTTTCAGGATCTTCGGTC
>JAJFTT010000074.1 GCA_021372785.1 Negativicutes bacterium
GAAGGCTTTATATCATGTGGTCGACTTCTATCGCGAGCAAGACTGTGAGGTGCTGTTCGGTCAGGGGATTCAAGCCGAGAATTTTAACGATGACGCTCTTGGCAGAGCCCTCGACCTGCTCGCCGGCACGGATATGAATAAGCTTTTTTCATCGATATCGCTATCCGGTTTATTAAGCCGGGGGCCTGTCGGCAGGCTTCACGTGGATACGACTTCGATCTCAGTGCAAGGCGCTTATGAAGGTTCTGGATCGTTGGATATCACCCTTGGATACAGTAAAGACTTACGCCATGACCTCAAACAGATCATGATGGGTCTGGCGGTTACTCCGGAAGGACTGCCCGCCTTCGGTCAGGTTCTGAACGGGAATCAGAATGACGGTAAATGGTATCCAACCGTGATCGACAAGCTACGTTCACTGATGTCACCCGAGAAACTTGCCGATGTGATCTTCGTTGCCGATGCAGCTTTGGTTAACGAAAACAATCTGAAGGCAATGGCGGCGGGGAGTGGGATTCAGTTCATTTCACGTCTACCGGAGACATTCAAACTTGCTTCTGAGCTAAAAGCATCCGCTCGCTATGGGGCATGGAACACCATTGGAACCTTCAGTGAACAACGTGAGGCCGCAGTCTACCGCAGCCAATCCTTTGTGCGGACATTATACGGCCAGCCCTATCGTTTCATCGTCGTTCACTCCTCGGCACTGGGCAGCCGCAAAGAGAACACGCTCACCAAACGGTGGGAAACAGCCAAGCTAGAACTGGAACATGCCATTTCTGTCTTGGCGAAACAAGCATTTGCTTGCCAGGCAGATGCGGAGACGGCGATGGCAGACTTCATCAAGCAGCAGAAAGCCCCTTTCGGCCTCGCGGGAACTGTGGAAATAGAAGAGACAGCGAAGCATGTCAGGCGTGGTCGTCCAGCCAGGGACGCTGTCCCTGTCGTGACAGCAAAGTATTTCGCTCGCATTCAGGTTCTCGAGGCGGATCAGAGCTTCATGGAGCAAGAGAAGGCAGATGCTTCGACCTTTCTATTGATCACCAATCTCCTGGATGACCAACAATATACAGACGAAGAGATCCTGAAGGAGTACAAGGAGCAGGGAAGCGTAGAAAAACAGTTTCGCTTCCTGAAATCACCTTTTCTGGTGGGCCCTATCTACCTGAAGAACAAAAGCCGGGTAGAAGCCTTGGCCTATGTGTTTCTTTTTGCCTTGTTGGTGGCTACGCACCTTGAACTCAGAGTTCGTGAAGCACTGAAAAACAAAGGAGAACTGTTACAGCATCCTGACAAGCGCAAAATTGCTAACCCTACCGCCGCCATGCTGCTTGAACTATTGGCCAGTATCCGTGTGGTCCGTTTAGGTGAGCAGCGTGCTATTGCCAAACCGGCGGGCCCTCATGTTAAGAGAATTCTTGAGCTGGCTGGGTTTGATGAAACCATCTATACAGCAGTCCGCAACTTCTAGCATTAGGTTTCCCCTACCCTTAAATTCAGTGAAAGTCTATCCTAGGGTGCGAAATGTCAGATAGATTACCTGAGCTTTGCAATTTTATTGGAATTTTTCAAGGGGGATCATAAATGCAGGTAACAATTTCTTCTATTATCAAAAAGTACTGGTATATGTTTCTGCCTTCGTATGTAATTCTTTTAAGCTTTAATTTTATTGATAATATCATTGTTCAGTTAATTTCATATAGCTTAACTATAGCTTTTATGTTCATTTTATTGAGAAGAAAATTTCCTGTGATGTTTCAGAATAAGCAACGTCCGTCATTTAAAGATGTCATAGAAATAATCATGCTTAGCTGGCTAGCGCGTATTTTAACAGGGTTATTAGTTGTTGTCATAAATATATTTTTCCCGGTGGATGTAAGTGATAGTCCTAGTCAATACTCTTTGTGGGAACAATTTTATCTTGCTGTCTTTGTTGCACCAGTTGTGGAAGAGACCTATTTTAGAGGTATAGCTTTACATTGCTTGTTACCCTTTGGTATATCTTTTGCATTCATAGTAAATTCTCTGTTTTTTTCTCTACCGCATTTGGACCTAACATATATAGTTAATGCCTTTTTGGGAGGTCTTGTATTTTCGTATGCTGCTTATAAGTATGGGATAAAGTGGTCTATTTTATTGCATGCGTTAAGCAATGCGTTTAGTGTAATTTTATCGTATATTTCAATTAACGACAAAGTAATTTTCACGGTTAAAAATCAAATAATAACAGCTAATACATTAACAGGTTTTACTCTACTATTAGTAACGGTATTATGCTTGATGTATTATGTTGTCAAGGGAACCAAGAATCGAACTATTATTAAAGAGTTTTGGATTCAATATAGACCAAATCCAAATCAGTTGTTCGAGATTTTTAAAAACCCTTGGTCGATAATGTATATTATTATAAACATAATACAGCTTAATACAGCTTAATTTCAGTAAGATCTAGTAGTATGTAACACCTAAATGTTTCATTTAACAATCGGATAAAGCCGCTTCAATTTTGTTCTGGCAGCATCGGTAGTAAACTGCCAATCAACAGATTTTTGTTTCAGGTTTCGATCGACATACCATGCCTTCAGTTCATGATTCAAAGTCTGTAAGTTATCAATTCGCCGTTTCCCCAGACATTGGCGACCGAGAGCCGATAATTCTATCTCGGCAATATTAAGCCAACTTCCGTGCTTTGGCGTGTAATGTATCTCCAACCGCTTCGCTATACGTAGTGCCTCTTCCGGTGTGAATGCCTCATAAAGAGAGGAGGTGTTATGAGTATTAAGATTATCCATGATCAAAACGATTTTTTCAGCGGTCGGATATTGCTCCACGAGCCATTTGATCTGAAACGCCCAATCGATTTTTGTTCTGTGTTCGTTCGCATCTGCATACCGCCATCCGTTTAGCGGCTCGGTAAAAAGGAAGATGCTGCAGGTACCCTTGCGTATGTACTCGTTATCAATCCGTTCTATTTTTCCCGGTTGCATTTTAATTTTACAGCGAGCATCAGCAAGAAGTGCAAGGGCTTTTCATCCATACAGACTACCGGATAATTCTCATTGTATGAACGATTATATACTTCCTTCCATGGCTGCAACGTAAACGTATTTGACGCTTACGGGAATTTAAAAGAAATATTTGCGGCAACTAATTCTACGTGAAAACAAAAATCGTACAAGAAAAAGGAGATTATGTACTTAAGTGCTTGAGTTTTCATGAGGATGAATTTATTTAGGAAAAGGAACGGCATCAATGAAAAAGTATTGCGAAGAATGTGGAAGTGAAATAGAAACAAGAATTATCAATAAAAAAGAAACGTATGATGTATGTGGTGAGTCAATCGAAGTCGATGCACAACTCCTTGTTTGTGCTGAGTGCGGAGCAGAACTTTTCTGCGAGAAACTCGATAACGCGACATTGGTAAATGCTTACAATAACTATCGGAGGAAACACAAACTTCTTCTTCCTGAGGAAATAAAGAAGATAAGAGAACAGTATGGTTTGAGCCAAAGAAGATTTTCGAAACTTCTCAATTGGGGTGATAAGACTATTTGCAGATATGAGAACGGCTCTGTTCAAGATAAAGCACATAACAGCCTGCTCTTTTTCTTGCGCGAACCGAAAAATATGCGGACTTATCTCACAGAAAACGAAATCATGCTTGATTCAAAGCAAACAAAGAAGTTACTCAAAACAGTTGACATGCTGGAGCAAAATACAGATAGTCGTTCTGGAAATCACTTCTTTGAGTTGTTCTCTTCCAGTGAGCCTTCTGTAGATAATGGATTCAAGGCTTTCGATTACGAGAAATTCTGCGCAATGGTATTGCATATTGCGCACAGGCAAAAAGATCTGTTGAAAACCAAATTGCTCAAACTACTAAACTATGCAGATATGATTTTCTATAAAGAAAATGGTGTTTCAATATCTGGAGCAAAATATGTTCACCTGCCATATGGACCGGTTCCAGACAATTTTGACATTTTATTCGGAACCATGACAGCCAATCATTTGGCTCATATTGAAGTCGTTTATGATAACGGATATGAATGTCATCAAGTTATTCCCGAATGCGATGTGCCAGACGGCGTTCTGTCCGAAAGCGAAATTGCTGTATTGGACAGAATCTGCGCTAAGTTCTCTGAGTTTGGTTCAGTAGATATTTCAAATTACTCGCATAAAGAATCTGGTTACCAGGCAACTCGCTCCGGGGAGATTATTCCGTATTCGTTTGCCAAAGACATTGAGTTAAACTAATCCGAATAAAAAGTAAAAGCGTATCAATTCAAATTGCATTTTCACAGAAAAGTGCCGGGGAATCGACTCTTTTTTCAGAATCGACCCGGTGTTTTTCTGTCCTAACTAATCACCGAACCTTTTTATTCCCATTTGAAGATAAAGAAGGAAAATATAATAAATACAACTGAAATCAAAAACATAATTAAAAAATCATTTTGAAATGTACTGAAAGCGTTTCCGATCCATATATTACGCATACTGCTTACACAATATGTCAACGGCATAAATTTCGAAATTTTATTGATTGCATCCGGTAGCATTTCCAGAGGCATACTTGCTCCGGAAAGGAACATCATTGGAAAAGATACCACCATACCGATGGCCTGCGCCACCATTGCACTACCTGATACTGATGCCACTGCAAGACCGATTGAAAAAATGCAGATTCCGGATAAAAGCAGCCCTGCAATCAAAAATAATACATTCCCCTCGAAGACCGCACCCCAGCCGAAGTAACCAATCAAAACTATTAGTGCTATACCGACCAGCGACACGAGATAGTACACAAGCATATCGGTAATAAGGTATGCAGCCGGTGGAACAGGCGTCATCTGATATCGACGTAATTCGCCCCGCTCCCGACTGCTTGCTATGGAAACTGGCATACTGATAAGTCCTGCACCTGCAAAAACAAGACCTGTATATGCGGGGATAGAAATATCTACGGTCCCGAGTCCTCCGAAAAATGGATTGGGAGTATTGCCATATATAGAACCAAATAAGACAAGGAGCATTGGGCAGAAGATAATGGTGAAAAAGAGTCCGATATAATCCCGGAGCAGCAAAATGCATTTCATCTTAAATAAGGCAAACATTTTTATCCCTTTCTTCCTGTAAAGAGATCGTAATAGTAGTCTTCAAAATATGTTTTGCGTTTCTTAATACGTTGAATGCGATAACCGTGATGTTCCATATAATTTGATAGCTCTGTTTCGGTAATTTCTGAGTTTACACAAAGCCGGTATTGCATATCGGATATCTGAGCAACGGATAGCATGGGAAAGTCCGCTGTTATCATAACGGGCGCAATTTCATCGGCGGATTCAAATTCATATACGATATGATAAGGCAGCTTGGCAACCAAATTAGCCGGTGTATCTGCTGAATGAATTTTCCCATCCTTTAGCACAGCTACTCTGTCACACACACTCTCTATTTCATCCATGAAATGTGTTGTCAATATGATCGTTTTCCCCTCTCCCTTGAGTTGAAGTACTCTGCCCCAGGCATCTCTTCGTGAAATGGGGTCTAGTCCGGTTGATAGCTCATCAAAGAACAAAATTTTCGGTTTATGAACAGAAGCAAGGCAAATTAACAGGCGCTGTTTCTGACCCCCGGATAGCTTGGAGAAAAAAGTATTTCTCTGGTCTCGCAGCCCCACCTTTTCCAGCTCGTCACAGACATTTACCCTCGTTTTAAACAGTCCCGCCTGAAGCACAACCGCTTCTTTTGTCTTTAGATTCGGAGATATCTCCGCATGCTGCAGTTGAGCGCCTACCAGTCTTACGAATTTAGAGTGATCACGTTTGGCATCCAAACCAAATACATCAATATTGCCGCTTGTAATCTCTCTCATACCAAGAATACATTCAATGAGTGTGGTTTTCCCCACTCCGTTGGGACCCACAAAGCCAAAAATCTCACCTTCATCGATGGTCAGATTGATACCTTTGAGTACCTCCTTAGCACCATAGCTCTTGTATACTTCGTTGATTTTTATTGCTTGCATCGGGTATCTACCTCCCTGTATATTATTCTACAACATTGCTCCTGGGGTAAAGCAAGTCTTATTTCAAATAATAGTAAATTATTTTAGTGATAAACAGTTATCCCTAAAAAATAGCGGGGTTAATCCCGACTACAAAACTTACCCTGCAAGAGCGTTACTTACCCCGCAAGTGGCAACAATTTAATGCAATCACTAAATTGTAGCAATCTCTGCATGATTATTTCTGTATAGATAGATACATTTCACTTTGCGGGAATAGGGTTTGAGCAGATGCTTTAAGCCATCGAGGTTATCGCCGCTGATTTAGATATTCTTGCTCTCGGCGTTCGCAGGCTCGGCGTCATGCTCCTCGTCCGGTACAACGACAGTATTCGTGTCGAGCGAAGCAAGCAGACGCGCATAGTTCTTGTCAAGGAATTTCAGTTCGTTGCCCTTGTGCGTCACGGTTAGTTTGTCGCTCAAAAACTCCCTGAAACACTCCATATCAAATGAACCGTCCGTTTTGAAACAGGCAGGGAAGTATTCGCGCAGTATGGCAATCTCACGGTCGTTTGGCGGCGCCTAATTGTTAGCCTCGACTCGATAATATTCTTAATCATACAGATGTCCTCCGAAGTTCTATATTTTTATGGGTTCCAGCGCGGCTATCACTTCCACCGGACCGCCGCTATTGGAGCAGTAGTCTTTTAATTGCACTAAAGCCAGTCGGCTTGGTTTCGCACGGTTGTTCCCCTATCGGTTGAGCGTGGCACAACTAACATTCAAGTCGCGAACGAGGGTTTCCTGTGATATGTTTAACTCCTTACGGATACTCTTCAGGATTTCATCTATAGTCACGTGCTCACTTCCATAAAGTTCATTATAATGTATGTTAGAAAGGGGCACAAGAGGGAATTTACATTTTTTATGGCTGCCAAGGAACGGTCTGCATCTCCACAGCTTTAATAAGGGTAGCGCGTGCCTGTTATATAGGTTTTTCATAAATAAAAAAGCAAAAACTGGCTGTTTCGGGCGCTTTAAGGGCGATTTTGGCATGCGGGAGTACAAAGACCCGCCTTACATCCCAATAAATCTAAGGAATATCATAGAAAATCAGACAGTGGGCATTACGTAACTCTGCCAGGCGATAGGGTGCAAATCAGACGAACACGCCGCGCCACGGCAAAACGGCAAGGGAGCGAAATCATACCCGCTCCCCGCCTGTTTGTAATCCTTGTTTGTTCTTTATTCTCCGGCAACAATCAGAGACTTGACCGCCTCACGTTTTGTGAGCCGTCCGTCGATATACTCAGTGCCGATGTACCCGATCAGTGATTGGTAAGCCAAAAGTTGGACAGCCGTTGATTGAAATTTAGTAGTGGGAAATCAAATCACCGAACAAGAAAGAGAGTTGCACCAATTCTTGGTCGTATGGGTAACCTTACATCGCTTAATGATACTCCCTGTTCTGGTCCGATTCCCCAGTTTAGTGTTATGTTGCATGGCCACCTACTATTCAGGTCACTAGACACTTGCATGTCATCTGTTACGGTCATAAAACCAATTATTTTCTTTACCGGAGAAGTCACATAGATAAACATTTTCTGACCCACTGCAATATCCCGGGCTAATTTCTTTCAGTTTTTGAGCAAGCCGATCTCAATAGTAGCATCTCCACGAACTTTTGAATAGATTCCTGAGTGTGCAATGTATTATCTAAATCAGTTTGAAAACTATGAGTTCCTTGCTAAAGCAATGGAAGATTTCATTCACTACTACAATTGTTATGAACGTCGTCAACCCAAGCTATAGAAAATGGCGCCGATGAGTTGCCGAAACCTTTTCGAAAAAGCTGCATAAAAAAGGGGCTGGTTGCTACAGTCCCTGGAGGGAAGCACTTTAGTTCAAAAAAAACCTCCTATGATAAACTAAATGTAGTTTGCCAACTACATTTAGTTCAAAGGAGGTAAGTACCAGACTGGACAAAACAGTTTGACACAGCCAACATGGAATTGTAAGTATCATTTAGTATTTGCATTGAAATTTCGGAGACAAGTGATCTATGGAAAGCAAAAGGTCGATATAGGAAAAATCAGGCGGGAAGTGTATGAACGAAAAGGTATGTGCAGACCCGTTTATGGCTGAACCGGCCAAAGTAAATCAGAAATGAGTCGCCTCAGCGGCAATTGGGGAGGTTTTGCGGTTGGCAAACCGCTTCGAGACGCCAAGAGATGCATATCGGTCAACCACTTATAAGGGTTGGGCCGGCCATCACAGCCTGTAACCCTGACGGAAGAGAGGGTGAGCTCCGTCACCTGGAAATCCACACATCCTGTCCGCCGTCTTCGATCAGCATCTTGTTCAGTTCGCCTGTGTGGTCGGATAACTCCCGCATCATGTACAGATGCATCCCCATCTGGCTCGCGCCCATCCGGGTCCGTTCCGGCTCCAGAGCAGACATCAGGTCGTCATCGTTGAGATTGGACAGAACCTTTTCGGCCCTGTCGAGCACGCTGTCGAAGTAGGCAAGAAATTCAGTTCTATCAGGAAGGTTCTCAGCTTTGGCGTCAATCCATTTGCCATACGGGAGCTTCGCGCTAAAATCCTTGTCTCTGAATCCACCGGCGATATAGTTATCAATGACAACAGCCAAATGATAGGCGATGCGGCAGGGGATGTAATATACATCTCCGTGAGGCTCGCGCCACCGATCTTCCGGAAAGGTTTCTGCGATCCTCCGGATTGTATTGAAAGCTTTCTTGTATTGCGCCTTTAAATCGTTTGCCAGTATTTCACTCATGTCGCCATCCCTTTCTTTTGTGGTTCACTTTGCAAAGCTCTTTTTGGTCCCTGACGATTCTTGCTTATTCTATTCCGGCATATCCGCAAGCAAAAATCATCAGCAATCGGGAACTCAGTCCTGTTTTTTTGGGAAGAATTAGATTGGGAAATCATTGTATCTTTCTATTCATTTGCCTGATGCCAAAATCCTTCATTTGATGTGGGCCTCTCTGGGTTTGTCGTTATGATTACTTAGATCAGCCTTATCTGCCTTGATCGTTCATAAAGACAAAAACAGCTGACGATATGTGCCCTCTTTTTGTTTCACAATCAGCCGGGAGGTGTCAAAACCGAAATCCGAGACAATTGATGCAGCGGAAAGCAAGTTGCATCGCGATTTGCTGCTGAAGTTGTCCCGGTGCAAAGATACCGGAGATATTTCGCTGGGTTAAAGGTTACGCCGAAAACCATGCCTTTTGGAAACCGGCTTGCCCAGGATTTCCGCTAAAATGATCCCTTGAACCATTTGCTCTGAAGTCAATTGGAAATGCGTTTGTCTTGGCTCGTCGGTTTGCAGCGTGTTTTCTGCCTTGCCATCGGCATCAACAGAGTCCGCTGGCATAGCAGTTGTTTCCGGGGAGGCGGATGGGAAGGTCTGCACCGTTTCAATGGCTGTGGGACGCAGCTCATTTCGGTCGGTCTGTACAACCTTCTCTGCCGCGAAATCAGCATATTTATCTGGCTGTTTGCTGAAAAGCAGTTCATAGATAGGATTATTCATAAAACTCATAAGTTGGCTGCCACCTCAATTCTTAGCCTGTAACTGGTTTATTTCACGGGCGGCGAAGAATCTTCCGCTTTCCCGCTATTCGCGATGGAACCTCTCATCTGGGTATCGGAAATGATATTCTGCATGTTGTAGTAATCCATAACGCCCAGTTTGCCTTCGCGCAAAGCCTGCGCCATCGCTTTGGGGACCTCGGCTTCCGCTTCGACCACTTTGGCCCGCATCTCCACCACGGCCGCTTTCATTTCCTGCTCACGCGCCACGGCCATCGCCCGCCGTTCTTCTGCTTTGGCTTGTGCGATGCGCTTGTCGGCTTCAGCCTGATCGGTTTGCAACTGGGCTCCAATATTGCGGCCGACATCGACATCGGCGATGTCGATGGAAAGAATTTCAAAGGCCGTGCCGCTGTCCAAACCTTTGCTCAAAACTGTTTTTGAGATGCGGTCTGGATTTTCCAACACATCTTTGTGCGTATTGGAAGAACCGATCGTGGTTACGATGCCTTCTCCAACCCGCGCAATTATTGTTTGTTCGCCGGCGCCGCCGACCAGCCGGTCGATATTTGCCCGCACGGTGACTCTGGCTTTGGCTTTCAATTCAATACCGTCTTTCGCAATGGCGGCTACCAACGGTGTTTCAATCACCTTGGGATTCACACTCATCTGAACTGCTTCCAGGACATCGCGACCTGCCAGATCAATCGCGGCTGCGCGTTCAAATTGCAAAGGGATTTCCGCGCGCTGCGCGGCAATTAAGGCATTGACCACTCTGTCAACGTTTCCGCCGGCCAGATAGTGCGCCTCCAGTTGATTGATATTCAGATCGAGACCGGCTTTGACCGCCTTGATCAGAGGACTCACTACTTTCATAGGCGCAACGCGGCGCAGCCGCATGCCAATTAGATTGAAAATACCGATTTTGACACCGGAAGCTGCAGCGGAAATCCAGAGCCCTACCGGTACAAAACTGAAAAACAGGGATAATACAATGAGGATAACCGCAAGAATCACCAGATAGCCAATCGCTTCAGTTCCCATAAAAACCCTTCCTTTCATTCTTGTCCTCTCGGGACTGATCGTTTATTCAATCGGTTTCACAACAATGCGGCTTCCTGCGGTCTCGACGATCCGGATTTTCGTACCGGGTTCAATGAACCGCCCCTCGGAAACCACATCGAGGCGCTGACCATCAAATTCACCGATGCCTGCCGGACGCAGAAGCGAAAGAGCAATACCATCCTTGCCAAGCAAAGCGGAATGATCACTTGTGCTGCTGTAGCCATCTTCTCGCTTTGAGGCTGATTTGAGGATCAGTTTTTTCGATAATTTTCCTTTTTTTGCCGAATGCAGGATCGCAAAAAGAAGCAGTGACAGCAATAAAAGCAGAATGAGGATCATCACAACAGCCTGAAGCGGTGTTTGCGCCGTCATGAGGATGCCGACGATTAAAAGCAGGATGCCGCTGCCTCCGGCAATACCAAATCCGGGTATGAATATCTCCACAAACAATAAAGCCAGTCCGAGCAGGAACAGAACGATCTGCAGCGTTCCGATATCTGCAAAAAGGTCTGTTAAGCCTGCATAAACTACAGTGTTCACGAAAATCCACCTCCTTTCATTTGCTGATTGTTCTCATCTAAAAGGAAAGGGCAGAAATTCCCTTTCAAAGTGCTCCACCCCAAAGATCAGGTTTCACCGGCAGTTCATTGCACCAACTGAAAACCGCTCGTTTTCTTTTTATCATATAACAAATTCAGGGAAAAGTCAATTCTTGCGACGGGTTGAGTTGAAAGGGAATCGTTTTATCGGCAGCAATCGCCCGGATTAAGCTTCTTTTATGATTTCTTCTTCAGAACATGCAAGAGTGTTTTGAGAGAGAGAATGCTGGATCACTGATGCGGCGACAATTGTGGCCGAAGTGGATGACAGTATCCCGGAAGCCGTCAGAGCGGATGCAAAGCACTATATATGGCAACAAAAGGCGTCTTATCGCGCGGCATGGTCCGAAATTGCTCCGGGAGTTTCGATTACGGCAGCCAAGCTCAACGTGCTGACGCAGATGAACACCGGCAAAGCGTCTTCGGTGCTGCTTTCTGAAATTGAATTGATCAAAAATTAAGTCTCTGAGTCAGCTTGTTGTTATCTTCATCACAGCGAAATTCGAGAACGCATCCTAGCCGAATCCGTTTCCTTCGAATTCAGGATGGATGATCTTCGACCAGCAGATCAATTCAATGAAACTTGTCAGGAAAACAAGTACCTAAGACTGCTAAAGCGGTGTTGCGGATAATTCTGAGGCAACCGTCATCAACCACTTTGCTGTGTTTGAGCGCAAACAACCCGGAGCGATGCGAAAAGTTCATCGCCGTTAACGAAATGGTACATAAAAAGAAGGAGCTGCGGCAATTTTTCGTCTTGCTACAGCTCCGGGAGCCGATGTCTTTTAAACGGTGCGAAAACGATCCGTGCTGTCCTTATCGATCGAGGAAACCAGCAGTCGAGCCGATCGCATGCCTTGCTCTCGCTAACCAGCAATGTCCAAATCGCAAGGTTGCCTGGCTGCCCGCCTGGGAAAAGAGCAGCTTCCGTTTTAGGGGTTACAGGCTGGTAATGTTATGTACAATGAAACTCAGAAGTGTGGCTAGCGCTGAGATGCGATGCACCTGCAACAGCAGACCGCGTTCTCCCTTGTGCCGGAAGAACAGGTTCGCGCCAAGCAGAACCGTAAGAATCAATAGTGCGCCGGTGATGACTCCGGTTATGGAGAGCCACCGATAGGTGAGCTGCAGATACAGGTGGATCGCCAGCGTGACCACGGCCGTAAAGGCGAAATAGCGGTGCTTCTGCACGAGAAACCGCATGACAGACTGGTATGTCTTTTTAACGCTGGATTCCTTGGAGAGTTTGCTTATCCATCGTTTATTGACCCACTTTACCGGATAATTCAGCAGCGCAAGCAGAAGACAAAGGCCGGTTATTGAACCAAGAACTCCTCCCAGCTCTCCCATTGTGAACACTTCTCTTTCTATATAATTGGAACTATATATATAATATGATAGCACATGGACAAGCGGAAGTCAAGAACGGTTTCTGGGTGTTCAAGCATACCTTGCATCTCATCAAAAATCGTGAAACGTCACCAGTCCCGAAGCATTTCAAGAATTTACTTTACAGCCTAAAAAATCCTCAGTGCTCAAAAGCCGGGCAGCAGCGATAGAAGGCGGACGTCGCCAGGACAATGCGGGTAAACAAGCATCGGCAAATGCATTTTTAACGATACGGTTCTGAATCCGATTCGGCAACGGCTGCTTTCCTGCGGGGAGAAGACTTCTGCAAAGAAGAGAAGGAATCGCCGGTGGCCATCCAGGTTAAATTCAGAAATCGCAACGGACGGCAGAAGCGAATGGGCAGTGTGATGGTCGGCGTAACTGGAAATCTCTTGACAGATCCGGCGCGAAAGAGTAGTATAATTTATGAAAGGTTGGATAATCCGGAGAATCCGGCAGGGGGAGGCAAAGGCATGTTTGATTTTTGGAAACCGGAAAATAAATATCTGGAAATTGAAAAAAAAATAAAGAAAGCTTCCATAAGCAGTGATCCCGCGGCAATGGTCTCGATTTTCAGCGATGGGTTCTTCTACTTTCTGCGTCTGAAGAGATACGACCTTTTGTCAAATTTCATCTTGGCTCATCTGGCAGAAATTCAGGATAAAGTGTCACTAAGCCAGAGAATAAATCGGCAGATAATCAAACAACAAAGCACGGCGCTGCAGTCAGAGGGGTATGCTGCTGCAGCGTTGATTCTTTGCGACTCTTTCGGGCTGCTGACAGATACGCTGACTTTTTTAGCTGAAAAAGGTCAGGCGAATGAAATTGCTCTGCGTCTGGCTAAGGAAGAGAAACTGGATAAGGAAATTGTTGGCAACGCTGTCACGCAATGGGAAAAATATAATGGTGACCTCACCAAAAGTCCGACCATGAGCGAAGTAATTCGAAAAATCGGCTTGTACGCGCCTGAATATCTACCCTCCAATCCACGCGTGCAAGAATTAATCGGGCAATTGAAGGAAGCCGCTTGTTTATATGAACAGGAAGGCGATGTCAAGCAAGCTGCACGCTGTTATGAGAGCAGCGGCCAGTATGCGGAGGCCTGCCGGATTTATACCGATATCCGGGATCGGGAAGGGATCTCCAGAACCGCGGAGGCCCTGGGTGATCTCAGGAAAGCGCTGGAATTTACCGGTCAAGCCGAGCGGAAGCTGAGTTTACTGCTGCGTCTGGAACAATTCGCATCGGCGCGCGCTTATGCAAGCGGCATGGAAAATCCGCAGGCGGCGTTCTCTCTGATCCGTGCCAAAGCGAAGTCACTTTTGTTGAGTAAAATGCAAGGTTTTCAATTTATCGAAGCGATGGATTTAGCGGGTTTTGCTGAGTGCGGCTCGCTGGAAAAAGATGAAATTTTGACGTCGGGGCGCCGGTATTACGACCAATTGCTGACTGCGGCGAAGAACGGCAACGAAATCAGGGAAATTTATCAAAAAAGAATCTTACTGGAAGAAAAGGCGGGGAAATATGCGGAAGCCGGCTGCCTGGCCGAAGAGGTTCTGCACGATCTGGAACTTGCCAGTTTGTACTATGAGAAAGCCAATCTTTTTCACCGTGCCATCGAAGCGACTGCCGCAGCCGGCGAAAAAAGAAATTCAGACTACAGCATGGAAATCAGATTGGCTGAACTGCACGAACGCGGCGGTAATCTGCTCAGCGCCGCTCAGCTTTATGCAAAAGCGGCGAGATTTGATCAAGCCTACCGTTTATATAATAAATTGGAGAATTATACCGAAGCAATACAATGCTACCGGAAGACTGCTTCGCCAGATTGGCATGTACTGGCTGATCTTTCTCTGAAAACGGGTGATTATGAGCAAGCCATCGAACGGTATCTTGCATCCACTGACTTTTCTGATCTCGAAAACGCGATGTCCATTGCTCAAAAATATCACCTGCCCGATCAAATTAAGCAAATAGAAGAGGCAATGGCAAAACAATTAAGAGGAACTGCAGTAGATTTGCAGAAATGGTTTGCCGCTGCCAAGGAAATCGTTGCCGCTTCTTACACACCTGTGCTCGGTATTGACTTCGGAACTTCCAATTCTACCGCTGCGATCTTCCAAAAAAAAATAAAAAAGCTGCAAGTAATCCCTGTGCCCGGCACGCCAGACCGTTCTTTTGAACCTTCCTTTTTTGGTGTGGATGAAAACAACAAACCCATCTTCGGCGAGAAAGCGCGCCTGCGTTCGTTGACCGCACCGGAGTGTGTTGCTGCCCGCATCAAAAGGTCGATCGGCGGAGGCGGTAGTTTTACTGTTGGCAAAAAGAAATATAAGAGCGAAGAAATTGCCGCGATGATCATTCAACGCCTGAAGCTGAATGCCGAACTTTATTTAAGAGGCCAAATAGAGTTGGAATTTCGGCAGGCATTGCAAAAAGAGAACCTTCGTTTCCCGGAAGAAAAAATTCTCGAGTTTTTGCAAGAGCAGGAGTTTATCACTCTCAGCAATGTGGTTCTGACTGTACCTGCTTTTTATAACAATAATCAAAAACGAGCGACGCGCGATGCGGCGGAAATTACCGGTTTGAAGGTATTGCGGTTACTGCATGAACCCACCGCTGCCGCGCTGGCATATGGTTATCAAAAAGCATATACTGGGACATTAGCCGTGATTGATCTGGGCGGTGGGACACTGGATATCTCGGTTCTGGAGGTCTGTGACGGTGTCTATGAAGTGATGAATATCTTTGGAGATACCAAATTGGGCGGGAGTGATATAGACGCCGCCCTGCTGCGTTTCGCTATTACCGATATCAGGGAAAAACTGCAGATCGAGCTATCCGCAGCCAATCAGCCAATTGAAATCAACCGCCTGCTGGATGGTTGTGAAAATCTGAAAATCAATCTTTCCACACTGGAAACATATACTTTGCAATTACCTTATTTTTTAAATCAACCCTCCTATGCACTGACTCTGACAAGAAAAGAATTGGAACAGATAGCAAGTCCGTTTCTGCTCCGTCTGAAAAAAACGATCGAACAAGCGGTAAAGGAGTATCGCACTGTCATTCGGCAATTTCTTTTGGTAGGCAATGCCAGTAAAATGCCGGCTGTGCTGCAAACCGTTAAAAGCGTGTTGCAAGCCGAGCAATTGGTGGGGATGGATCCCGGCACGGTTGTGGCGATGGGTGCAGCCCTAACAGGAGCGATTCTCTGGCAAGATGTAGAGGAAACCTTACTTTTGGATATGGTGCCCTATAGCCTGGGTATCTCGGTTTTGAAACAAGGGGACCAGACAGAGGAAGAGGAAATGAGCTGTCTGATTCAGCGCAATACCACAATTCCCGCAAAGCACCTGCAGGAATATACGACGGTCAGGGATAACCAAACAGAAGTCAATATCAAGATCTATCAGGGGGAGTCTGCGGAACCGGGGCAGAATTACTTCCTGGGTAATTTTAAACTTGACGGTATCCTGCCGGCTCCTGCCGGAACAGCAAAAATTCTAGTGGAATTTGACATTGGTTCGGATTGTATTTTAAAAGTATCTGCGGAAGATAAAAAAACACGCAAAAAACAATCGATCCGGCTGGATGGTGCGGTCACCTTGTCTCCGCTGGAAAAGGCAGCGCTTGAGAAGCACTTTGCCGAGAGCGAAGATCAGGCAGCCATTGAAACAAAGCTGGAACAAACCAGCAATGAATTTGAAAATTTGCTCGCTGTTTTCCGAAGAACAGCAGCGGCAGCGGAGCAGGACAGCAGGATTTTTGCCGGGCTGTTTCATGAGAAAATAGAAGTCAATGCGCGGCTGTATCGGGCAACGGCCAAGCAGGTAAGTCTAATCCAGGAAATCTTCACTGAGAGAGAGCAACTGCCCTATCTGCTGCAAAAGTATCAGGATGAAGCCGCCACAATTGAAAAAAACTTTCGGCAGCTGTCAGCCAAACATTCCGATTTCAGCGATCAGGAAATCTTGCCGCAGTTACGGGAACGTTTGACTATGCTGACCGGTTTTCGGCTGTCTATACAACAGACAACCGATGCGCTGGAAATGAAATTCTGCCGGGTCATGCGGCAATGGATTCAATTGCTGCAGGCGCTGGAGCCAGATTTAGACAAGATGAGTCCGGAAAAGATCGCAAATGCTTACCTTGTTGACGGACGCTGCAGGCAAGCAAAGGAGATTTTAGAATCCTTAGCTGCCAGTCCGGCCGGATTAACCGAAACTGCGTTCGAACTTCTTTTAAAATGCTGCTCCCGCCTCTATCAACGGGAAGAATATGTTCAGGTTCATCGCAAGTATGGACGCAGCTTTCAGAGAGTCTATCCGGATTTTAACCGGCTCGATGCTTTTTTAAAAAATGTGTCTGATTCGGTCTTTATGATCCAAACCGACTCTTTGCAAAAAACGCTCAGCGGCAGCGGTTTTAGTATCGCTCCTCATTTCATTGTGACAAACCGGCATGTGCTGGAAGGAACAAAGCGTCAGGATATCAGAATTTTTGCCAATAATAAAATGCTGACGGTCAGCGGGATCGAGTTGGATCCAAGCAATGATTTGGCAATCCTTGAAGTGGAAGAAAACCTGACTCCCTTCAGAATAGGAGAATTTCAGTTCGTCGAACCGGGTGAGCAAATTTTAGCGCTCGGTTTTCCGTCACCAACCTCCAATTCCATCAGCGAGAATATCTATATTTCCAGGGGCATTGTAAATTCCATTCGTCATACAGCAATCTCAGCGGAAAGAGTCATTTTCATCGATGCAAAAATCGGTAAAGGCATGAGCGGCGGACCATTGATCAATGATTTGGGAGAAGTCATTGGAATTATCACACTCATACAGTATAATTTGCAACAGCTGGACCAAGGACTCTTTACAGCTGAGCAGCAGCCAATCGCCCTACCAATTCATTTGATCAGGAATGATTTTTCAAAATATAAAGTGGCTGAGTGAAGGTCAAACTGAACCGTTTTCTCTCGAAAAGGCCGGCGAGTCTCCGGCGGTCAACCCAGACAGCCCAATCAGAAAATCAGGTTGAAGAGAAGCAAGCCAATTTATCGGGAAGACAAAAGCAAGGTTTTTTCGGAAATCCTATGAAAATCCTTCCATACTCAAACTGTATGAATTTTTTTGATCGCCCTTTGGGCGATGTTTCGCATGAACTGCTGCAAACGCATGATACCAAGAGAGGTATCTATAACCAGTTCTTGAAACAAAAAGAGTCATTGCAATTACGCTTTGCTCAGGCAAGCAAAAAAGGAAGCGTATGAATTTCCCTTTTTATTCTCTCGCTTAGGCTGCTTTCTATAAAAAGCTGAAGTTACTCTTCCGGCTCACCAAACAATGGAGAAAAGTATGGAAATCAATCTGAATCACCCCGAACGGGAGAAGGTCAGGCAGGTTCCAGGGGGACGGGGGTGTTGGCACATGTGCCAACACCCCCGTCCCCCTGGAAC